>JBAVEE010000893.1:0-5786 GCA_049587575.1 Bradyrhizobium sp. | reverse complement strand
TCATCCCTGTCCAGCCGTGTGACCTGGTCGCCCAGCTTGCGCGCGAAGGCTGTCAGCCCCGGAGGCCCGCCGATGCCAGCGAGCAGCAGGTTGCCGGCAGTATTGTCGCTCCGTGTTATCGCCGCATCACAGATCTCAGCGAGGGCCATTCCGTCGCCCCCGGCGCGCTTTTCTGTTACCGGCGAGTTCACCACGATCGCGGAGGCGTCGAAGGTAATGCGCCGCGTCAATTGCTCTGTGCCGGCATCGACCCGCGCCAGAACCGCCGCGGCCGCAAGTGTCTTAAAAGTACTGCACATCGGGAAGCGCTCGTCGCCCCGATGAACATGATGCACGCCCGTCGCTGTTTCCAGAACACAAACGCCGAGCCGGCCGCCACTCTGGCTCTCCAGACGCTTGATCTCCTCGATGAGTGGCTGATCAGAACTCGCAGCGCGCGCCGCCTTCGGCCAGCCGTTCAAATGAGCCGCTATCAATGCTGTCCCGAATCCAAGGTGAAAACGTCGCCTGCTGATCATTGGGAATCCTTCCGTGTTGCCGGCGGGAACGTGCCTAGAGACCGCGATCTTGACAAACGATCTATCTTGAGGTCTGGCATAAGAAAAGCTAGGGACGAGCAATGCGCCGACGAACGAGGCTTTCGCAGCTTCCGCTCAATGCATTACGCGCATTTGAGGCGACGGCGCGCACTCTGAGTTTCACCCGTGCCGGCCTTGAACTCCGCGTCACGCAGGCTGCTGTCAGCCAGCAGGTGAAAATACTGGAGGATAGGCTTGGTGCGCAGTTATTTCGTCGCCTGCCGCGCGGCGTCGCGCTAACCGACGAAGGGCAATTGCTGTTGCCGAGCATCGTCGAGGCCTTTCGTCGGCTCACCGAAACGCTCAATCGTTTTGAAGACAATCGCTATCAGGATGTCATCTCGGTAGGCGTCGTCGGTACCTTCGCTTCGGGATGGCTGTTGCCGCGGCTCGGCGCTTTCAGGAAGGCTCATCCGACGATCGATCTGCGCCTGTTCACCAACAATAATCGCGTCGACATCGCGGGAGAAGGCCTCGACTACGCAATCAGGTTTGGCGACGGCCTTTGGCATGGCACGGAGGCCACCCACTTGCGGCGCCGTTTAGTCCATTTTGCGCTCCGGCATTGGCGCGCAAGCTGGGCCGACCTGCCGATCTCAAACGCGAGGTGCTGCTACGTTCCTACCGGGATGATGAATGGCCACGCTGGTTTGCCGAGGCGGGATTGATGAGTCCAGCTATCAAGGGAACGGTTTTCGATTCATCGATCACGATCGCAAGCGTAGCAATGCGGGGCTTCGGCATTGCATTATTACCGGCGGTGATGTTTCGCGATGAACTGCGTCAGCGACGGCTGATTCGTCCCTTTAAGACCGAAGTGGCGCTCGGCGATTACTGGATTACGTCACTCCACTCCCGACGACCGTCAACAGCGATGCTGTCGTTCAAAAACTGGTTGCTTGAAACGATCGCAGCGAAAGCGAAAGTGCAACACTAGGCGATCACCACAAAACAACCGTGCGAACGCCGCCGTTGTTCTGTGTCTCCCCGACAGCGATGAACCTGCTTTGCTTGACAAGCGGCAATTCGCGACCGTTCAAGCTGGGTCCAATGGTGGCGCGATCAAGGCGTCGCATTATGTGTTCGATGCGACGCGCCTCGCCGTGAATTTGACGTTGAGACGCCATGTCGCTCCTTCGTCGGCCGAGATTTCGCCTCGCCAGCGAAACGAATTGGGCGTGATTTCAGAGAAGCGCCAGCGGATCGGATTCCCGTCCGGTGCCGTCCCGAGCTGAACGATAGCGTCGCTTTGCTCGCGGCCGATCATCTGAAGGAAATTCTGAGTGACCGGGTCGGTCCACTGGATTTGCCATGCGTCGATCCGGGGATCGTAGACCCGCAGCGTCGTGCCGTAGGAATTGACGTTGGCCGCCGCGTCGCCACGACGCAATTCGCCGCGCGGCGGGACGATCCAGACGTCCTGTACCGCGCGGCCTTCCAGCGCCCAGCCGAAATGCCATTCGCCCTTGCGCCGGCGCTTCGAGCCGTCTTTGCCAAATTGCGCGACGTCGAGGTCCCAGGAGCCGACGAAGCGTCCGTAAAGGTCCATCTTGCCGGCACGGTCGGCCGCGGGGCCGTCGGCACCGAGCGCATCGAGAAACGGGGAGGTCGTCATGCCGTGCCTGCGCCCTTTCCATCATCGAGCGCGCGATCGGGCGCAAAACCGGATTCCACTTTTGCGGATCGCGCCAAAGCCTTCTGCATCGCGAGGATCGACAGATCCATCTGGCCGGAAATGTAGGGTGCGATTTCGTTGGGCAATACGTCGACGATCCACGTCATCCGGGTGCACGCCTCGCCGTCGGCCGCGACCTGCACCGAGGCGCTGTAATGTTTCACGCGCTCGCCGATGATCGCATAGACCAGCAGCCGCCGCGCATCGTCGCACTCGACCAGCACCTCGCGCGCGACGTTGCCGTTGTGGAACGTCACGATGCGCGCGTCGTCCTCGAGACGCGTCGGTGACAAATCCCGGCGCCAGCCGCTGATGCACGGCGCCGAAATCACGTACCGCCGCCCAGACATCTTCGGGTTCGGCGTCGATCGGGATGTCCTTGTGGATGGAAGCCATGGGTGTGGTCCTTCTTTCTACAGCGTCATTGCGAGCGGAGCGAAGCAATCCATCTGCAACGCGCAGAATTGGATTGCGTCGTCGCGCTGCTCCTCGCAATGACGTTGGAATATGTGCGATGCGGCCGCAGTTATGGACAAACCGCCTCGACATTGTTGCCGTCGGGGTCGATCAGGAACGCGGCGAAATAAGTCGGGCTGTAATCGGCCCGCGGGCCGGCGCCGCCATTGTCGCGGCCTCCGGCCTTGACGCCTTCGGCGTGGAATTTCCGGATCGCGGTATGATCGGGTGCGCGGAACGCGACGTGCGCGCCGGCGCCGACGGGCGCCTTGTGTGAATAGAGCCATAGCGCCGGCTCGCCCCTGGGCCCGAAACCCGCGCCGCTGTCGTCGCGGGAGCACAAGACATATCCGAGCGGCGCCAGCGCCGCCGTATAGAAGCGCACGCTGGCGTCGAGATTGCCGACTTTCAGTCCGATGTGGTCGTACATGATGATCTCCAGGGATGTCGCATTCCAAATCGCGCGACCTGGAGATCACCCTACTCAGTGCAGGGCGAGCCGATCTTGGAAAATCTTGCGCTTGCCGCGCGAGGCCTCACGGAACCTGCGCGGCGAGACACCTGCGGCGCGGTGGAATGTGCGCACGAAATTCGAGAGATCGCCGAACCCGACATCGTAGGCGATTTCGGTGACGGGCCTGTCATCGTCGGCCAACAGCCGCGCCGCATGCCGCAGCCGCGAGCGCACCAGATATTGGTGCGGGGTGACGCCGAGCACGCTTGCGAACAGCCGCAGGAAGTGGAACGGGCTGATACCGGCCTCCGCGGCGGCCCGCTCCAGATCGATCTCCTGGTGCGAATTCGCATCGATCCAGAGTGCGGTTTCCACGGCGCGGCGGCGATCCCGGGCTTTGGCGGGCACCGGCTCGAGCGATCGCCCCGACACCACCTCGACGAAGCGGCTGGCGAACAGCTGCCCGACCTCGTCGAGGCCGATGTCGCTGCGGCCACAGGCGGCGGCCTGTGCCAGCTCACCCAGCACCATCAATTCCGGCAGCGGGGGTGCTGCGCCGACCCGCCAGATCTCGGTCCGGTCCCCGATCGCTTCCACCAGTTCCGGGCTCAAAAAGAACGACAGGCACTCGTCGCCGCAGACGTGATCGTGGCTGCAGATATATTCGTCGCCGGGAAAACCTACCAGGATCGATCCCGCCACCAGCTCGAAGGCCCGGCCACGGGTCCGGCAGCCGAAGCTGCCTTTGCGCACATAGGAGACCGAGTGGCAGCGATACTGCTCCACGAACGGCGCGTCGCCTTGCGCGGCGCTGCAGCGGAAGTCTGTCACCGAGAT
Source organism: Bradyrhizobium sp. (assembly GCA_049587575.1). Lineage (GTDB taxonomy): Bacteria > Pseudomonadota > Alphaproteobacteria > Rhizobiales > Xanthobacteraceae > Bradyrhizobium. Next base: position 1,786 of record JBAVEE010000893.1, on the reverse strand, counting down.
CGACTGGCGTTGCAGCAGGGTCGTTGTCGTCATGCCCCAGAATTAGCCCGGCAGGCGCGGCGGGGCAACCGGAAGCAGCACGTCGAACAGGGTCTTGCTGCTCGGGCCGCTCGCGCCCTCGATCGAAAGCAGCCGGCGCTTGGAGATGACCCCGCCATGCGGGGAAATCTTGTCGGCATAGCTTCCCGCTTCGAGCACGCGGTGACAGGGAATGATGATCACAAACGGGTTACGGGCAATCGCCTGCGCGACCGAGTGCACGGCGCCGGAAGCCCTGAGCCGCGCCGCGATCTCGCCATAGGTACAGGTTTCGCCGCGCGGAATCCTCCGCGTGATCTGGTAGACGCGCTGGTTGAACGGGTGAACGCCGCCCATATCGAGCGTGACATCGGGGAAGTCGCCGGCTTCGCCGCGCAGCAGCGCGACAATGCCCTCGATCGCCAGTTCGACATTCAGCGGCGGTCGCGTTTCGCGGCCGTCGGGATAAAGCTGAAACAGCCGCCTGCGGGTTTCGATTTCGCGCGCCTCGGGAAGCTGCACCCCAATAATACCCGCATGGCCCCATGCGATGCCGCAGCGGCCGATTGCCGTGTCAAAAATGGTGTACGCCCGCCCCGCCATACGCAATTACCCCGAAAGCATCATAGCACCGTCATCAGGGGCTGCATCTGGAAAATGCGGGTGGGGGGAAGGCGGGGGCGGCAGGGAGACCACGCATTCCCGGGGGGGACGGCAGCCGACCGGCGTGAACGGTCTAGACGCGGACAGGCCGAGCAACCAAATGCCGGCCTGGAGCATTCCGGGCGCTTGTCGTTTCAAATCGCAACCAGACAGGTAACGCTCTTGCAATCTGCAGGTCGCCATCGAAGTGCAGTGCAGTGGCGGCCGCGTCGCTCCATTTCGTATGCCCAAGATAGACTTCGACATAATCGCGGATATCGCCGCGAAGCGTAAGATCGACGGCAAATCCCGGGTCCTTCATGCAGACATCGACGCCGGATCGTCCAACGATCAGCCACATGATTCGGAATTTCGTTCGGCTGGCCGGCACGCCTGAAAATTCGAAACGCAGCACGACGCGGCGATCCGGCAGCGCTTTCAAATCAACGCGCCCGCGCAATCCCCAGATCAGGAGGGCGGGGTCGAGATCGGAACGTTTGATCCGATCCTGGGTGTAGGTCATTCCCCATTGGCCGAGCGCGTCGATCACCGCGCGCAAACCCTCGCCGGCAGGCCTGAGCCAGTATTCGTGGCCGCCGCCGTCGTCGCGGGAACGACGCTCGATAATGCCGTGGTCCTCGAGCTCGCGTAGCCGCGCGACAAGGACAGCCCGGGAGATCAGCGGCACGCCGCGGTGGATGTCGTTGAAGGCGTGCACGCCGGACATCAGTTCGCGCACGATCAGCGGAGTCCATCGGGTGGCGAAAATCTCTGATGCCTTCGCGATCGGGCAAAACTGACCATAGCCTGCTGACATCGCCTCGATTTAGTCACCCCAAGCCGGAACTGCCAGTATGAAAAACAGACTTGGCCGCGCGAGGCGCCCCGTCCACATGTCGGCGCGGCGCCGCGCTTTGCGGCATCATTTTTTTCATGCTCGGGGCGCCGATTATCACGGCGCCGACATCGCAAGGAGTGCTCCGCAATGACCGATTTTGTCCTGGTCCACGGCGCGTGGCATGGGAGCTGGTGCTGGACGCGCGTGCGCCGCCTGCTGGCGGCCGGCGCGCATCGGGTGTTCACGCCGACTCTCACGGGCGTCGGCGAACGCTCTCATCTATTGAGC
>JBAVEE010000892.1:0-1642 GCA_049587575.1 Bradyrhizobium sp. | reverse complement strand
ATACGAGGCTGGCGCATGAGGGCGGCTTTCACCTCGACGGCTATGCCTCGTTGCGGCGCTGGATCGGCGAGACCGAAAAATCTCTCGGATTGTCGTCGGCGCCCTAGTGTCCCGAACCAGAAGTTCGCAACATCGCGTCGTGTTTTGCCGGGACATTGTAACGACAGAAGCGCTCGATGGAAGCAAGGATGTCATCGGCGGATTTGGTCCATCGGAACGGTTTGGGATCGGCGTTGTGTCGGTCGATGAACGAGGCGATGTCCGCCCTGAGGGCGGCTACGCTGCGATAGACGCCGCGCCTGATCTTCTTATCGGTGAGGAGCGCGAAGAAGCGCTCGACTTGGTTGAGCCATGACGAACTGGTCGGGGTCAGGTGCACGTGCCAACGCGGTCTTTTGGCCAGCCATCTCCGGATCATTGGGGTCTTGTGCGTGGCGTAATTGTCCATGACAAGATGGACGTCGAGTTCACGCGGCACGGCAGCCTCGATCTCGTCAAGGAACTTGCGGAACTCGGCGGTGCGGTGGCGCCCGTAGCACTTACCAATGACCCGTCCGGTCGCAATATCGAGGGCGGCGAACAGCGATGTGGTGCCATGCCTCTTGTAGTCATGGCTCCTTCGGGCCGCCTGGCCGGGACGCATCGGCAGCATCGGCTGGCTGCGGTCCAGCGCCTGGATTTGGGATTTCTCATCCACACACAGAACGATGGCGTGCTCCGGCGGTGAGACGTAGAGGCCCACGACATCGCGCACTTTGGCCACGAAGTTCGGATCGGTCGAGAGCTTGAACGTCTCCATCCGGTGCGGCTGGAGCCCGAAGGCCCGCCAGATGCGTTGTACCGTCGACACCGATAGGCCGATAGTCTTCGCCATGTCGCGGGAGCTCCAATGAGTGGCGTTCTCAGGACGACTCTCCAACGTCCTCACGATCACGGCTTCGATACGGGCATCGTCAATCGTGCGCGGCGCGCCGGAGCGCGGCTCGTCGTGCAGCCCGGCCACGCGCTGCTCCATAAAACGACGCCGCCACTTGCCTACGGTCTGCCGGTCCAGCCCCAGCTTGGCCGCCACTTCCGTGTTCTGACCACCTTCCGCACAGGTCAGCACGATCCGGGCTCTCAGAGCCAGCGCCTGCGCCGTCTTCCGCCGCATCGTCAGCGACGTCAGTTCGGCACGCTCATCAGTGCTCAATATCAGGGGGGCAAGTTGCTGGGCCGCCATTCGAGACTCCGTCGCTGTTTGCCTCCATCCTTGGCACAGCGATGCGAATCTACTGCGAATCTATGATTGCGAACTTGTGACTCGGGACACTAGCCGGCGATCGACCCGATCGCCGGCTCCGGCGCGCTCTTGCCGCGGATCATATCGGAGGCGGCCTTGTCGGCGATCATCATGGTGGAAGCGTTGAGGTTGGCCGAGATCATCCGCTGCATGACGGAGGCATCGACCACGCGCAGACCCTGCAAGCCATGCACGCGCAACTGGTCGTTGACCACCGCCCATGGCGCGTCGGTCGGGCCCATCCGGCAGGTGCAGCCGGGGTGGAACGTCGTGGTGCCGCGCTGGGTGGCCGCGGCGAGGAATTCGTCGTCGGTTTGCACATTGGGGCCGGGAAAATCCTCATGCGCGTAATAGGGCGCG
>JBAVEE010000891.1:0-4697 GCA_049587575.1 Bradyrhizobium sp. | reverse complement strand
CAGCTCATCGGCCGCCTTCTCGCATTCGGCCAGGCGCGTGCCGAACGACAGCAGCGCGATCTTGGTGCCTTCGCGGACGATGCGGCCCTTGCCGATTTCGAGGGGAACGCCGAACTCCGGCATTTCGATGCCGCGGCCTTCGCCGCGCGGATAGCGCACCGCGCTCGGGCGGTCGTCGATCGCGACCTGGGTCGCTACCATGTGCACCAGTTCGGCCTCGTCGGAGGCCGCCATGATGACGAAATTCGGCAGGCAGCCGAGATAGGCGTTGTCGAACGAGCCGGCGTGGGTCGCGCCGTCAGCGCCGACCAGTCCGGCGCGATCGATCGCGAAGCGTACCGGCAGGCTCTGGATCGCCACGTCGTGGACGATCTGGTCGTAGCCGCGCTGCAGGAAGGTCGAATAGATCGCGCAGAACGGCTTGTAGCCCTCGGTCGCCAGACCGGCGGCGAATGTCACCGCGTGCTGTTCGGCGATGCCGACGTCGAAAGTGCGGTCGGGGAAGGACTTGGCGAAGATGTCGATGCCGGTTCCCGACGGCATCGCCGCGGTAATGCCGACGATCTTCTCATCCTTCTGCGCTTCCTTGACGAGGCTCTGGCCGAACACGTTCTGATAGGAAGGAGCATTCGGCTTCGCCTTGGCCTGCGCGCCGGTGGCAACGTCGAACTTGACGACAGCGTGGTATTTGTCGGCGGAGGCTTCCGCCGGGCCGTAGCCTTTGCCCTTCTGGGTCACGACGTGAACCAGGATCGGGCCGGTCTCCATGTCGCGCACGTTCTTGAGCACCGGCAACAGATGGTCCAGGTTATGGCCGTCGATCGGGCCGACATAATAGAAGCCGAGTTCCTCGAACAGCGTGCCGCCGTCCATCATGAAACCGCGCGAGTATTCCTCGACCCGGTTGGCCCGGTTAGCCAGCACCTTCGGCAGACGCTTGTTGATTTGTTTCGCCGCCTCGCGCAGCGTGCGGTAGGTCTTGCCTGAATACAGCCGCGACAGGTAGGCCGACATCGCGCCGACCGGCGGCGCGATCGACATGTCGTTGTCGTTGAGAATAACGATCAGCCGGGAGTTCATCGCGCCGGCATTGTTCATGGCTTCGTAGGCCATGCCCGCGGACATCGCGCCGTCGCCGATCACGGCGATGACATTATTCTTGCCGCCGGAGAGGTCGCGCGCCACCGCCATGCCGAGCGCCGCGGAGATCGAGGTCGAAGAGTGGGCCGCGCCGAAGGGATCGTAGTCGCTTTCGGTGCGCTTGGTGAAACCGGACAGGCCGCCACCGGTACGAAGCGTGCGAATGCGGTCGCGCCGGCCGGTCAGGATCTTGTGCGGATAGGCCTGGTGGCCGACGTCCCAGATCAGACGGTCGCGCGGGGTATCGAAAATGTAGTGCAGGGCGGTCGTCAGCTCGACGACACCGAGACCGGCGCCGAAATGTCCGCCGGTCACCGAAACGGCATCGATGGTTTCCTGACGCAGCTCATCGGCGACCTGCCGGACCTGTTCCACCTTGAGCCGGCGCAGATCGTCCGGAGTGTGGATGGTGTCGAGAAGCGGCGTCTTACTAAATGTGGTCACGGCGATATTCCAATTTTGCAGGTCGGGACCAACGGCCCGACGTGAGATGGGTTGCGCAGGTTCAGCGCAGCGATAACCCAGAAGCCGGATGCCACCTGAGCAGGCCGAAGCCCGATTTGAAAGCCTAGATGCACTCCGGATGGTTCAATGTGACTTGCATCACCCTTGGCGCCTTCACCCTTCTCAATCATTTTTCGTGAGCGATTTGAAGCACTTGCCGTCGTCAGAAATTGACGGGGGAGAGTCTTCGTCAGCCCATAGCCTTTGAACCTTTACACTAAAGTGGCGGCCAAAGCCAACCCGCCCGGCGTCGTGACGCCCTACCCGTAAGGCCGAACGGACCCGGGAACTTCAACGGCGACCATGCGCCGGGGGTTCCATTTCGCCTGAAAGGGCGCATCGACAGGGCTGGTGACGATGGTTTGGAGCCTTTATCAGGCCTCGAACGGTCCCCCTCGCTCTTAACTATTTCCGCAGAGAGTTATGCATCCCGGCCGGGGCAGATGCGTTTTCAAGCGAAGCATGCCCCCGGACTGATTCCGCTTCAGTCGGAACCGGGGGTTCCAGGGTATCACTGCACGTCGAGCGGCTCGGTACCGGTCGGCTGGCCGTTCGCATCGGTGGTAATCTTGTCGACCCGGGCTTCCGCCTGCCGCAGCAATTCCTCGCATCGCCGCTTCAACGCCTCGCCCCGTTCGTAGATGGTGACGGATTCCTCCAGCGGCACCTTGCCGTCCTCAAGCCGCTTGACGATTGTCTCAAGCTCTTCGAGCGCGCGCTCGAAGCTCAGCTTCCTGACGTCCGCTTGGGTGTTTTCGGCCATGTCGTTTTCCCGGGATGCGCTGTCTCGCCAGCGGACTTAAAAGATATCTATGCGGACGTATAGTGGCGCGAATCCACGCCCATCAACGCGCTGACATGGGTCGCCACCGACTCCTTCAGGCCCTGCAGATCATAGCCGCCCTCGAGCACCGAGACAATTCGTCCTCCCGCGCTTGCCTGCGCGACGTCCATCAGCTTGCGCGTGACCCAGCCGAAATCCTCAGCCTTGAGATTGAGCGAAGCCAGCGGATCGCGATAATGCGCGTCGAAACCGGCGGAGATGATGATCAACTCGGGACTGAATTTCGTCAGCTGCGGCAGGATCACATTCTCGAACGCGGCGCGGAATTTCGCGCCGCCGTCTTCCGAGGCCAGCGGCGCGTTGACGATATTGTCGTGCTCGCCGCGTTCACCGCTGGCGCCGGTGCCGGGAAACAGCGGCATCTGGTGCGTCGAACAATACATCACCGTCGGATCGGCCCAGAAAATATCCTGGGTGCCGTTGCCGTGGTGGACGTCGAAGTCGACCACGGCGGCACGCGCAATACCGTATTTGCGCTGGGCGTGACGCGCGGCAATGGCAGCGTTATCGAAAAAGCAGAACCCCATCGGCTTGTTGATCTCGGCGTGATGGCCCGGCGGCCGGATCGCCACGAACGCGTTGTCGTGGGTGCCCGACATCACGGCATCGGTGGCGGCAACCGCGCCTCCGACCCCGCGCATGACAGCTTCCCAGGTCCCCGGTGACATCGAGGTATCGCCGTCGAGATAGATCAGGCCGCTCGACGGGGCCATACGCCGGAGTTCGCTGACATAATGCTCGTCGTGACAGAGCGTGACCAGATCGAGATTTCCCTCCGGCGCTTCGCCGCGCGCCAGTTTGCCAAAACGGTCCTCGCCAAGCACCTCGGCGACCGCGCGCAGCCGGTCGGCGCGCTCCGGATGCCCCGGCGGCGTGGCGTGGTCGAGACAAGCGGTATGCGTGAGAAGAAGCGTCGTCATGCGTGACCCTGGCGCGCGAGACGCGCTTTTCGAGGAGAAGCTAATGTAAGGGCTGATCGTCCCCGGGGAAAGAGCGGGGCAGCGCCGATCCATGCGCTACTCACCTCGCTCCCCCTTGTCGGGAGATGCCGGATCGCCCTTACGATCCGGCTGAGGGGGATGTCCGCGCGCCGGAATCTATGGAGCCTCCCCCTCTGCCCGCAAGCGGGGAGAGGAAAGCAGTAGTCGGTCGTCGCTGCGTCACCGATCTGGGGCGAGGACTTGTTTGCCTAGCCTGGAAGTCATAAAATCCATAGGCTTCGTGTGCTTCATGTTGAAGTGAATTTCGTCGGGAGAGATAGCTGGACATGTTCAGGAAAGAAATGGTTGTGGCCGCCGCGGCTTTGGTGCTGGGCAGTTTTTTGGTTGCTACTGACGCTTCCGCCGCACGTCGAGGAGGCGCCGGCCCACGAAACCATGCCGTAAATGCAGGTGGTCAGAAGTCCACTGCATCTCGCTTTTCTTCGCCCAGCCGCAACGGCAACTTCGGCATGAGCGGGCCGTATGTCGGTTTAAAGTGGATCGGAAACCAATAGCCGGGCCTAGTTCAACCGCGTGATACGGTCGGTCGCCACGGGGGCGATCGGGCTGTTGGCCTGGAAATAAGTGAAAAGCGCGTCGACGTCAAAGACGCCGAATCGCTGCGCGGTGCCTTCCTTCAGCACGGTGAAGCCGTCGCCGCCGACCGACAGGAAATTGTTCACCGTGACGCGATAGCTCGCCGCCGGATCGATGCGCGCTCCGTTCAGCGCCAGCGAAGCGACGATGACGCGCTCGCCGTAGGGCTTCGTGTCGTCCCAGGCGTAGCTGAAACCCTTCGAGACCTGCAAAATACGCGGCCGCTTCGGGTCGAGCCATTGCTGTTCGAGCATATTCTTGATCTGGACTCCGGTCAGCGTCAGCGTGACCAGTTGGTTGCGGAACGGCTGGCTGGCGAAGACGTCGGCGTAGGTCACGGCACCTTCCTGCTTCTTCGTGATGTCGGTGCGGACGCCGCCCGGATTGGTGAATGCGATCGCGGCGCCGCCATCGGCGGCGGCGCGGGTCGCGCTCAACTGGGCGTCGGCGATGATGTCGCCGAGCGCGCTCTCGCCGGCATCGTTGGGGGTGCGCGACAGCGTTTCGGTGATCGACCCCGCCCGGCGGTTGGCGATCGGCGCGGCCAATTGATCGTAAGACCGAAGCAACGCGGTCTGTTCCGGATCCCTGGCCAGCGAGCCGGTGCGGGCGATGATGTTGTCGGCCCTGGC
>JBAVEE010000890.1:0-3208 GCA_049587575.1 Bradyrhizobium sp. | reverse complement strand
TTCTTGGGCCGACCCTGACGACGATCGCGGGCGAAAAGGCCGGCATCATCAAGCGCGATGTCCCGGTGATTTGCGCCGAGCAAGCGCCCGAGGCGATCGCCGTGATCGAAGCGTGCGCCAGGCGCATGCATGCGCCGCTGCACCGGGCGGGGCAGGAGTGGCACGTCGGCGTCGAGCGCGGACGCCTGGTCTATCAGGACGATCGCGGCTTGATGGATCTGGCGGCGCCAAGACTGTTCGGCCGTCATCAATTCGACAATGCCGGCCTTGCGATCGCGACGCTGCGCGCGCTTGACGCATTCAGGATCGAGCCATCCGCGTTCGAAGCCGGCATCGTCAACGCCGAATGGCCGGCGCGGATGCAGCGTCTGGCGTCGGGCGCGCTGGTGGATCAGGGGCCGCCGGGATGCGAGGTCTGGCTCGATGGCGGCCATAATGCCGAGGGCGGGCGGGTGGCGGCGGCGGCTTTGGGCGACCTCGAAGAGCGGGTATCGCGTCCCCTCGTGGTGATTGTCGGCATGATGGCGAACAAGGACGCCGGCGCGTTTCTCGCCAATTTCGCCGGGCTCACGCGCCATATCATCGCGGTGCAGATACCGGATCGCGATAACGCGATGCCGCCGGACCGGCTGGCCGACGCCGCCCGCGCCCTCGGCATGCGCGTCGAGAACTCGGCCAGTGTCGAGGCGGCGCTGCGTTCGCTGGCGCGGCTCGCCTACGAAGTGCCGCCGCGCATCCTGATCACGGGCTCGCTGTATCTCGCCGGCCACGTGCTGTCGGCCAACGGCACGCCGCCGGGATAGCCGAAACGCGAAACGGCCGGCTTTCGCCGGCCGTCAAAATGAATCACTGCGTTAAGCGATCAGACCGCAGCCGTAATCCACTGCTGCAGCTTCGCCTTCGGCGCGGCGCCGACCTGGCGCGACGCCATCTCGCCGCCCTTGAAGATCATCAGGGTCGGGATCGACATCACGCCGTATTTCGAGGCCGTCTTCGGGCTCTCGTCGACGTTCAGCTTCACGATCTTGACCTTGTCGCCCATGGCGCCGGAAATCTCGTCGAGCGCGGGCGCGATCATGCGGCACGGGCCGCACCATTCGGCCCAGAAATCGACCACGACCGGACCGGTCGCCTTGAGCACCTCGGCCTCGAAATCGGCGTCAGAAACCTTGCCAACGGCCATTGGAATACCTCGTTCAGTTGGGGAAGGATGCGGCTCTCGGGAATCGCCGCCGGGATCATGCAATCAACCTATGAACGCGCCGTTGCCGGGTCAAGGTCGGACATCCCCGCTGAGAACGGATGCCAGTCCGGCGTCCAGCGCGGGAGCAGAAATCTCCATCATTTCAGCTGTTTCGGTCCAAAGTAATGCTGCCCGGACCGGCCGCTGGGAATAAAGCTTCTGCAGCACCGCGCGGTAGAGCGCGAGCTGGCGCAGATAAGCCGAAGGGGCCTCGGCGGCAGAACCCGGCGGGGCGCGGTGGGTCTTGAAATCCACGATCAGGACCTCGCTTCCGGTCACCACCAGCCGGTCGATTTGCCCGGACACCAGTATCGCCGGCCGTCCCGGCCGTTCCAGCCGGCCGACGATCGAGACCTCGGCACGGCTGCCGTCGCCGAAAACCGGGGCGAAGCGCGTATCCCCGATCAGCGCCAGCACCCGTCTCGCGAGCGCATCCCGCTCGCCGCCGTCCCAATCGCCGGCATTGCGGACGAGATAGTCCAGCGCCGCGTCGCGGCGGCGCTCGGTTGCGACATCCGGCAGCGATTGCAGCAGCCGGTGCACCAGCGTGCCCCGGCGCAATGCAAAGGCGCGCGCCTGCAGCGACTCGCCGGTTCGCAGGCTGCGGCCTTCCTCCTCGGCAGGATCCGAGGGGCGCAGGCGTCCATCGGCGGCGGTCTCCGGCGGCGCCGGTGTATGCAACCACGACGGCAGCTCGATCGGCGCAGCCGCCATTGCGGCGGCGGCGCCGCCGCCCGGGGTAGTCGCGGCATCCTCAGGCCGCGCGTAGCGCTTCACCACGCCGTCCGGGGTCTCGATCGTCTGCAGATGCAGTCCAGACGTTTCGAGCCCTTTGACGATCAGGTCGTACCAGGAGAATTTGCGGACCGTATTCATGTTGCCGGGCATGCAGCCGCCGACGATCAGGCGATCGGCCGCGCGCGTCATCGCCACATAAAGCAGGCGGCGGTACTCGTCCTCGGTTTCGTCGAGCATCAAGGCGCGGGCCGCCGCGACGGGGGACGGATCGTCGGCCTTCCGGCCGGCCCAAACCACGACGCCGGGCGATTGAGGCGCTGCATTGTCGGCAGGCAGATGAACAAGCCTCAAGCGCTGCGTATCGGACGGCGACGAGGTGGTGTCCACCAGAAAGACCACCGGCGCTTCCAGCCCCTTGGCGCCGTGCACGGTCATCACGCGGACTTCGTCGCGCGAAATTTCCATGTCGCGCTTCACCTCGAGGTCGGCGGCGCGCAGCCATGCCACAAAGCCCTGCAGCGAGGCTGGCGATTTGCGCTCATAGCCCAAAGCGAGCTCGAGAAATTCATCGAGCGCGTCATTGGCCTCGTGTCCGAGCCGCCGCAGAAAGCGCTTTCTGCCGCCGTCGCCGCCGAGCAGCCAGGCATAGAACGCGAACGGCGTTTCGCCGAAAGCATGTCGCGCGCACGCTTCCAGGCGTTCCAGCGCGGTCCTGAATCTTTCGTCTGTCGCAGCGTGTGTACGCAAGGCATCGCGCAGCGATCCCGGGCGCTGCCACGCCAGCCTGAACAGATCGTCATCGTCAAGGCCGAACAGCGGGCTTTTCAATGCCACCGCCAGCGCCAGATCGTCCTGCGGCAACAGCAGCGCGTCGGCGAGATTCATCAGATCGATGATCGCAATGTGCTCGGTCAATTTCAGCCGGTCGGCGCCGGCGACCGGAATGTTGGCATGCTTCAGCGCCTGGATCACCGCGTCGAAGGCATTGCCGCGCCGCCGCACCAGCACCAGCATGTCGCCGTAACGTAGCCGGCGGCGATCGCCGGCGTGGCCGGTCATGGCGCCGCCTTCGACCAGCCGCTTGATCTCGGCCTGGATGCGTCTGGCGAGCTTCACTTCCGGGCTTGTCACGGACACGCCGTCGAACGGCGCGCGCCAGCCTTCGATGTCGTCCTTCTTGGCCGGCAGCTGCAGTTCCCAGAGATCGATCAGGCTCGGCCCGGCGTC
>JBAVEE010000889.1:0-9117 GCA_049587575.1 Bradyrhizobium sp. | reverse complement strand
CCCAGGCGCTAGGTGAGCAGACCTTCACCAACGGCGGCAATTCCAACTTTGGCGCGATGTTCGCCAACAAGATCACGGTGACCTGCCCGTGAAGTTGAAGGTCTGGCAAAAATCTCGGCAGGAATCCCGGCAGGGCTTCGCAGATGGGCTGGCGATCGTCTTTTTGGCCGCGGCGGCCTTTCTGACGCTCGACGCGGTCATGCACGTCCTGATGGCGCAGACGCCTTTCGGCGGTCCGCGCGCGAGCGGTGCCGAGCCGCAGATGGGCGGCATCGTCGGATGGCTGCTGTCAAAACAATCGGAATTCTACCGCGAGATTTCCTCGACGATTCGCGCCGCCAAATCCGATGGCCAAGCGGTCTGGATGCTGCTTGGGATTTCCTTTGCCTACGGCATTTTTCATGCCGCCGGCCCCGGTCACGGCAAGGCGGTGATCTCCTCCTACCTGGTCGCCAACCAGGAAACCGTGCGGCGCGGCATCGTGCTGTCGTTCGCCTCCGCGCTGATGCAGTCGCTGGTCGCCGTGATGATTGTCGCGGTTTGCGCGGTTCTGCTCAACGCCACCGCCAGGACCATGTGCGGAGCCGAAAGGGTAATCGAGATTGCCAGCTACGCGCTGATCGCGGCGTTCGGCGCCCGGCTGGTCTGGACCAAGGGTGGAGGCTTCATTCGTGCGCTACAGGGGCCCCGGCCGGCGCTCGCGATGGCGGCGGCTGCGCACCACCCCGGCCACGACCATCATCATGGCCACGACCACGACCATCATGATCACGATCATGACGAGCATTGTGGCCACTCCCACGGCCCGGTTCCGGGCGAGTTGGCCGGCCCCGGCGGCTGGCGGCGCGGATTTGGCGCGATTTTCGCCGTCGGCTTAAGGCCCTGTTCGGGCGCCATCCTGGTCCTGGTGTTCGCGCTGGCGCAGGGATTGTTCTGGGCCGGCGTCGCCGCGACCTTCGTGATGGGGCTCGGCACCGCGATCACGGTGGCGGCCATTGCCGTCATCGCGGTATCGGCGAAGGACCTGGCGCGCCGCCTCAGCGGAGCAAAAGAAGGTGGCGGCGCGCTCTTCATGCGCGGCGTGGAATTCGGCGCGGCGGGGCTGGTGCTGCTGTTCGGTGCCGGTCTCTTGTTCGGCTATCTCGCGGCCGAGCGGGTGACCTGTTTTTAGACGGGCCGGACGGTCATCTTCTCCGTCTTCGTCGCCGGGCCGCGCGTAACTCGCGCCGTTCTTACGGATGGCCTCGCCCGCTTCGTGTGAACCGGGGGCCGAATCGCCGCGGTGACCCCTCATGCTATTGCTGCGTCGCGACACGCGCGCTAGGCTCCGCCGAATGGGCGCAGGAGGTAGGCGTGACCACATCGGACGACAGCAAGATTTCCCGGGATCGCCGCGAAGCGCTGCGCTACGCCATGGCGGTCGGCAGCGGAGCGGCGGTGGCCTCCGCCCTCGCGAGCCCGGCATCGGCACAAGGCAGCCCGGATAACACGCTCGATCGCATCCGCGCCAACAAGGTGCTGCGCATCGCGGTACTGCCGGGAGAGTTGCCCTACTTCAACAAGGATCTGGCCACCGGGACCTGGTCCGGCTTTTCGATCGAGATGGCCAACGACATCGCCAAGATTCTTGACGTCAAGCTCGAATACACCGAATCGACCTACGGAAACTCGATCCTCGATCTGCAATCGAACAAGATCGACCTCGGCTTTGCCCTCAACCCTACTCCGCAGCGGGCGCTGGTCGTGGATTTTACAGCTACCGTATTCCCGCATCCGTTCGGCGCCATGCTGCGGAAGGGACTGGACGCCAAGACCTGGGCCGACATCAGCAAGCCCGAAGTCAGGATTGCGGTCGACGTCGGCTCCGCCAACGAGGCGGTTGCGCGACGGTTCGCGCCGAATGCCACGATCAAGTCGCTGAAGTCGCGCGACGAGGTGATGCTGGAGATGTCTTCTGGGCGGGTCGATTGCGTGGTCAACGCGCTGGTGCTCGGTCTGACGGCGATCGCCAAGAACCCGAACCTCGGCACCTACAGGATCCTGCAATCGCCCTCGGTCGCCATTCCCTCGAGCATGGCGGTGCGGCGCGAGCCGGACAAGCGCTGGCGCGATTTCCTCTCCGTGTGGGTCGACTACAACCGCGGCATCGGGCAGATGCGCGAATGGTTCGTCAAGGGACTGTCGCTGAGCGGCGTGAAGCCGGAAGACGTCCCGGTCGAACTCAACGTCTGACGCGGCTTCAAACCGCGATGGCTTGAGGTGGGATAGCTATCGCGCTTTGGTTTTTTGCTGGAGCATGATCTTTTCGGAAAACCGGTGCTCCATATCGGGATCATGCTCTCGCTCAAGCCTTGTCGTAGGTCATGCCGCGCTCGAACCTCCGCGCCACCAGCGTGGCCGGGAACAGGATCGCGAAGTAGATCAGGGCCACGATCGTATACACTTCCAGCGGCCGGTAGGTTTCGGCGTTGATCAGGGTGGCGTTGTAGACGAGGTCCGGCACGGCGATGATGGACACCAGCGACGTGTTCTTCAGCTGCGTCACCGACTGGTTGACATAAGGTGCCAGCATCGGTTTCAGCGCCTGCGGCAGGATCACCAGCCTGAGCACGCGCAATGGTGACAGTCCGAGGGCCCGTGCCGCGTCCCATTGTCCGCTGTGGACGCTCTCGATGCTGCCGCGGACGATCTCGGCGTAGAACGCCCCGCCATAGAGCGACAGCACGGTGACGGCGGCGACATGCGCCGGGATATTCACGCCGATGACGACGGGGAAAGCGTAATAGAACCAGATAATCTGAACCAGTAGCGGCGTGCAGCGGAACAGTTCGATATAGGCGAGCAGGATCCAGTCGATCACGGGCCAGCGCCTCAGGCGCAGGATGCCGACGACCAGACCGATCGCGGTTCCGAGAAGGACGGTTCCGATCGTGTAGGCGATGGTCCAGCCGAGCCCGAGCCAGAACAGGTGGCTGTATTTGCCGAGGATCGCGAAATCCCAAACGTAGGGCATGTCTGCTCCCGCTTATTGCGACCCTCTGGTTTGCCGTTCGTCGGGCATCAGAGGTAGCGGCTCGGCGAAAAGGCGCCGGCGTCGAAAGATGGCGTCGCGCCGCCGATCATGGCGGCAATCGCAGCCCCCGTGGCGGGACCGGTCGTGAAGCCGATGTGCTGGTTGCCGAAAGCGAGCCACAGACCGGAATGCCGTGGCGCAGGCCCGATCATGGGCAGGCTGTCAGGCAGCGTCGGCCGCGCCCCGCGCCAGGGTTCGCCGACCGCCTCGCCGAATTCGACCACGCCGCGCGCGACCGGGATCACGGAATCGAGCTGGACGAACGATGAGGGCGCATCGCGGGCGGTCAGCTCGACCCCGGTGGTGACGCGGATGCCCTGTTCCATCGGCGTCATCAGGAAGCTGCCTTCGGCGTCATGGATAGGACGTTGCAATGAACGTGCCGGGTTCGGCTTGAACTCCCGATGGTAGCCGCGTTCGAAGGCCATCGGAACACGATAGCCCAGCGGCCGCAACAGGTCCGCCGACCAGGGCCCCAGCGCGACCACGACATGGCGCGCCGAAATCCCGCCGTCGGCAAGCGCCACGCGCCAGCCCGCGCCGTCGGGCACGATCGCCCTGATTTCCGACTGACGGATCTCGCCACCGGAGCCTACAAACATTCGCGCATAGGCCTTGACCACGGCGCCCGGCGAGTCGACGGAGGCGGTCTCTGTATGCAGGAGGCCAACCTTGTAGACGGGCACGATATTCGGTTCGAGCGCGGAAATGGCCTGACGGTCGAGAAGCTGGCTGCCGATGCCGTATTCGGCCAGAAAGGCCTGCTCTTCCTTCGCCGCACCAACGGCGTCGCTGCGCCACGCCTTCAGCCATCCGGTCTCGCGGATACGCTGCGCCGCATCGGCTTTCACGATCCATTCCCGATGCAGTTTCAACGATGCGCCGATCAGCCCGTGCAGGGCCGTCGCCCGTGGCCTGATCCGAGACGGTGTCGCATTGGCAAGGAAGCGGACGAGCCAGTCGACATTCTTGATAGCCCAGGCGGGATTCCAGCGCAGCGCCGCATGCCGGTTGGTCAGGTAAGTCGGCAGCGCGCTCCAGAGCGAGGGCCTGTTGAGCGGCAATATCGAGCCGCTGGAGAGAATGCCGGCATTGCCATGGGAGGTTTCGCTGCCGGGCTCCCGCCGATCGACGAGCACCACGGACAGGCCCCGCTGCCGCGCGGCGTAAGCCGCCGACACGCCGACGATGCCGGCGCCCAGCACGATGACATCCACTGGCTTGTCCGTGAAATTGTCCGACATCGCTCCCCCAAAAAAACCTACATCAGCGTCAGGCCGCCATCGACCGGCAACAGGGCTCCCGTCACGTGTCCGGCCTCCGGCGACAACAGAAAGGCGACCACCGCGGCCACCTCGTCGGGTTCGGCCAATCGCGCGAGCGGATTGGCCTTGGCGGCCGATCGCCAACTCTGTTGATCCAGCGCTCCCATCAGCCCGGCATCCTTGCGCGTATAGCCGGGCATGACGACATTGGCCGTTGCGCCCGAACTTGCCAGCTCGATCGCAAGACACCGGACCAGCACCTCGAGCGCGGCCTTGGCCGCCGCAGAGCCCGGATACGTCGCTTCAGGGGTGAACCGGTGGGCGGCGAAACTGGAAATGGCGACGACGCGTCCCTGCGCTCCACGCGTCAGATCCGGCAACGCCGAGGCCGCCAATTCGTGAAATGCCAATGCCATCACCGCGAGCGAGCGTTCGAGCCCCGCGCGCGGCAAATTCATGAAATCGCGCCGATCGGCAAACCCCGCGGCATGGACGATCGCGTCGACGCTTCCGAGCGTTGAGCGCGCCTCGCGAACAAGCTCGGATGCCGCCCCGGCATTTGCCAGGTCGCCCGTGCGCCACGCGACCTTGGCGCCGGCACGCTCGCAATCCGTGACGACCGCTTTCAATCGCGTCAGTCCTGCCGCGTCGGCCCCTTGTCCATGCAACATCAGGCCCTGATCCGGCCCCGCCAACCGGCGCGCGACCGCGGCTCCGATCCCGGACCCGCCGCCGGTGATGATTGAAACGCGCATGGACGCTTGTTCCCCGATGCCTTCGATCGGGCAAACTATAGGTGCCGGATGCGCCAATGCCAACAATCGCGGGCAACCTCGCTCGCAACGACGATCGCAAGATTCCTTGCGCCCTCGATGTTCGAGAATTGAAGCATGTTCTAGACCGGCAGGAAGCGGCGAAGCACCGGCATGAAGAAGATGCCGAGGTTGATCGCAAAACCGATGCTCCACAGGATCGACCGCAGCGTCGGCCGATTGCCCAGATAGGTGAAGACGTAGGCAATTCGCACGATCAGGAACAGCACCGCCAATTCGTCGATCAGGCGTTGCGGACCGGCGCGAAATTCCGCCAGCAGCACGGCCACGGCAAAAAACGGAAACGCCTCGATGCCGTTTTGGTGCGCGCCCAGCGCGCGCGCCGCAATTGGGTCCTCGTAGAAGGCGGGGTCGCGTGGTCTGGAGTTGTCGAAGCGGCGAGACCTGGTCCACTTTACCGGGGCGATGCTCAGCAGATAGAGCATCAGGCTTGCGAAAACGCACCATTCGGCGACTGTCATGGCTCCCCCCGGCCCGCGGCGGTGATCGTTGGAGCATGATCCTTGGATAAACCAAGCCGTTTATCCGGGAAAACCGGTACCCACCCCGCATCAACGCGGGTTCCGGGTCATGCTCTGACGGGCGACAGTATCGAAACACCCGTTATCTTGACAAGGATGGCCCGACGCGCGAAGCCATCGATATCATGACAGCCGTCATTCCCATCGAGAAGGCGAAGCCTGCCGCTGACCCCAGGCCGGAACGCGTCGGCGTTCTCCTGGTCAACCTTGGCACCCCCGACACCGCGGATGCGCGCGGCGTGCGCGTTTACCTCAAGGAATTCCTGTCCGATCCCAGGGTGATCGAAAACCAGGGGCTGCTGTGGAAGCTGGTCCTGAACGGCATCATTCTGCGCACCCGCCCGGCGCGCAAGGCCCGCGACTACCTGAAGATCTGGAACACCGAGAACAACGAATCTCCGCTCAAGACCATTACGCGCGGGCAATCGGAGAAGCTTGCCGCGGCGATATCGGACCACGACCATGTCGTGGTCGACTGGGCGATGCGCTACGGCAATCCGTCGATCGCCTCCCGGATCGACGCCCTGACGGCGCAGGGCTGCGACCGGTTATTGGTGGTGCCGCTCTATCCGCAATATTCGGCGGCCACTTCCGCCACCGTGTGCGACGAAGTGTTTCGCGTGCTCGGCCAGATGCGCGCGCAACCGACGCTGCGGGTGACGCCGCCCTATTACGGCGATCCCGGCTACATCGAGGCGCTGGCGGTCTCGATCGACGCGCATCTGGCAAGTTTGCCGTTTCAGCCCGAAATCATCGTGGCCTCGTTCCACGGCATGCCGCAGAAATATGTCGACAAGGGCGATCCCTATCAGACGCACTGCATCGCGACCACCGAAGCCTTGCGCAAGCGCATGGGCCTCGATGCCTCGAAGCTGATGCTGACGTTCCAGTCGCGCTTCGGCTTCGACGCGTGGCTTCAGCCCTACACCGACAAGACCATGGAGAAGCTGGCCAGGGAGGGCGTGCGGCGTATCGCCGTCGTTACTCCCGGCTTTTCGGCCGATTGTCTGGAAACGCTGGAAGAAATCGCGCAGGAAAACGCCGAAATCTTCAAGCACAATGGCGGCGAGCAATTCGCCTTCATCCCGTGCCTGAACGACAGCGACCCCGGCATGGATGTGATCCGCCAGCTGGTGCTGCGCGAGCTTCAGGGCTGGATCTGACCGCCTTCATTGCCGCTCGCTTTTCAACGCGTCGCCGCCTGATTCAGCGCGCGTTGCTCCATCGCTCGGCAAAGCGATGCAGCGGCAGGAAGGTTTCATGCAATTCGCGGCCCATGGCGGTGAGCCGATATCCGTCTCCCGGGACGAGTTCGACAAGGTCCGCCTGCCGCAGCTCCGAAAGCCGTGCCTGCAGCACGGTGGGGGAGGCCTCGTCGCACGCCGCGCGCAGGGCGCGCGAGGTCAGCGGTTGTTCGCGAAGCTCCCATAGTATCCGCAAACTCCAGCGTCGCCCCAGCAGGTCGAGCAGCACCATGATCGGCCGGCCCGACCGTGAGCCGCGCACGCTGCGTTGCTTTGGGATTTTCCGGGGTTTCTTTGGGGATGTTCGGGGGGCGGGAGGCGGTTTCGGCATCGGGATTCCCATATCCGGCGGCTTGCGTCACGCTACATATAATGTAGCATGGTGCTACGTTTAGTGTAGCACAGGATCCGGCCATGTCACGAATTGCTCCGCTGCAGCCGCCCTATGAACCCGAAATCCAGGGCCAGTTCGACCGCATCATGCGGGGCGCCCCGCCGCTGATGCTGTTTCGCGTCATGGCCGCCGACGCGCGGGCCTGGGAGAAATTCCGTGCCGGAAGCCTGCTGGACCGCGGCCCGCTGAGCTTGCGCGAGCGCGAAATCGTCATCGACCGCACCTGCGCGCTGACGGGATGCGAATACGAATGGGGCGTGCATGTCGCCGCATTCGCGGATGCGGCGGGGCTGACCGGGGAGCAGGTCTACGCGACGGCGCTCGGTGGCGCCGATGCGCCGTGCTGGTCGCCGGCCGAACAGGCATTGCTCGCGGCGGTCGACGCGCTGCATCACCGTGCCAAGCTCAGCGACCGGGAATTCCAGGCGCTGTCGGCGCATTACGACGATGCGAAGATTTTCGAGATCATCCTGCTTTGCGGCTTCTATCGGACCGTGTCGTATCTGGCGAACGGGCTCGATCTGCCGCTGGAGGAAAAAGCGGCGAGGTTTCCGGCTAGCTAACCGTCATTCCGGGATGATCCGAAGGACCAGACCTCGGATGCGCAATTGCGCATCGGGGAATCTCGAGATTCCGGGTTCGCGCTGCGCGCGCCCCGGAATGACGTTCCCTGTTGCGCCGCGTTGCGCCCCTACACCACGCCGGCGCGCAGGATGTCGTGCAGGTGAACGATGCCGACCGGCCGATTGGCTTCGGTCACGATCAACGCGGTGATCTTCGACGAGTTGAGGATTTCCAGCGCCTCGCTGGCGAGCAGGTCGCCACGGATCGTCTTGGGGTTCTTGGTCATCACGTCGTCGACCAGCGCGGTCATCAGATCCGGGCGCATGTGGCGGCGCAAATCGCCGTCGGTGACGATGCCGGCGATCGCGCCGCGGGGGTCCGTGATTCCGACGCAGCCAAAACCCTTCGACGACATTTCGACCAGCGCGTCCGACATCCGGGTTCCAAGCGGCTTCAGCGGTACCGCGTCGCCGGTGTGCATCAGGTCGCGGGTAAATTTCAGCATTGCGCCAAGCTTGCCGCCGGGGTGAAGCACGCTGAAATCCAGCGAGGTGAAGCCGCGGCCCTCCAGCAGCGCGATCGCCAGCGCATCCCCCAAGGCCAGCAGCATCAGCGAGGAGGTGGTGGGGGCGAGGTTGTGCGGGCAGGCTTCGCGGGCCTTCGGCAGCGTCAGCGCGATATCGGCGGCCTGGCTCAGCGTGGAGTCGCGCTCGGCCGTCATCGCGATCAACGCGATCCGGAAGCGCTTGGCGTAGGTGATCAGGGTCTTCATCTCCGGCTGCTCGCCGGACCACGACAGCGCCAGGATGACATCGTCGGCGGTGATCATGCCGAGATCGCCATGGCCGGCTTCCGCGGCATGGACGAAAAACGCCGGCGTGCCGGTGGAGGCGAAGGTCGCGGCGATCTTGCGGCCGATATGGCCCGACTTGCCGAGCCCCGTGACGATCAACCGGCCCTTGGCGCCCCGAATGAGATCGGCCGCGCGCGCGAATGCGCCGCCGAGGTCGGATTGCAGCGCCGCCGATATCGCGGCGATCCCGCTGCCCTCCGCGTCGAGCGTGCGCAGGGCCGATTGAACGGCGGCGCTCACAGGGTCGGTCCCGGATGATTTTGCCATCAGCGGTTTCGATTTGGACATGCCTGATTCCGAAGGGAACTGGAGCGTCGTGCCCCGTGCCCCTCCTTAGCATGGCCAGACCGGCGAGGCGACGCGGCGGGAC
>JBAVEE010000888.1:0-2589 GCA_049587575.1 Bradyrhizobium sp. | reverse complement strand
CTTGCAAACCGGCCGTCTTCGTCTGCACCTCGTCGAACAGGCGCGCATTTTCGATGGCAATCATCGCCTGGTCGGCAAAGGTTTGCACCAGATCGATCTGGCTTTTGGTGAACGGGCCCGGCTGCGGCCGCGTCAGCACCAGCACGCCCTCGACCTGGTTGTTCCTGAGCAGCGGCACGCCCAGCGCCGCGCGAATTGTGCTCAAAGAACCCGCCGGCATCTCCATGTCCGGGTCCTCAAGAACATCGGGAATAACTTCGGACTTTCCCGTCGCGATGACGCGTGAAGTTGCTGAACCGCGGCCCGCTCTCGGTGGGTTAGCCGCCCAATATTGCAGGAATTCGGGTGTGGTGCTGGACGCCGCCTTGAGCGGAAAAAGATCACCTTCGCGCAGGAAGATCGAGCCCCGATTGGCGCCACACAACTCGACTGCGGACCTTATCAGTGTTTCGAGAACGGTTTGGAGATTGAAGGTCGAGCGGCTGATGACCTTGAGCACGTCGGCGGTAGCGGCTTGCTGCGCGATCGACTCATCAAGCCTGCGCTGGAGATCAGCAATGACCTGCTGGGAACTGCCGTCAACGTTATCCATCACAATGGATATTCCAAATGATCAGGCGCGACGCTGGGCGCCACCTCGATTTTGCTTCGGATCCATCTAAGCATGACGGCGTGACCTCAGCCAAGGGTAGTTGGGCTCAAAATCGGCTGAAATGTCTGCAAAAGGACATGGCGTCGATGTTGGTATGTCCGCCGCATGTCCGCTAACGCGTCGATTTCGGAAATGACGGTTTACCGTCCATCGCGCCGATATGGCGGAACGCCGTCACAATCCCCTCAAATCGTCCGGCATCTGCCGGGCAAATCACTCAGTACCGCGACGTGTCTGTCCAGACCCTTTCGCAAAAATATTCTGATTTTCCGAAGACGCAAATCAGTTCTATATTCGCCGCTGTCTCGTCCCACTCGAGGGGCGTATCGCGATCGTCACGGACGCGGGGCGGGATGCGGTGGACGCGGATGCGCCTTTGACGAATGGCGCTGAGGCGGACGGCGAAGTCGTGTGGTCCTGATGCCCCGACGCTGGTGTCAAGTCTGTGGAGGCAACTTCGCAGGCGACGGTGGCAAGAAAGCCCGGTCACCGGGGAGCAACTGTGCTGATTTAGACCAGTGATCGGCCGGGCTCAAGGCTGGCGCGGCGCGCGCCACCGCCTCCGGCGGCTTCGGCCTTGACCCCGTCCGCTCACCGGTCTTTTGGCTTTGCATGCGCTCGGTCGAGAACCGAGCGCGACATGGCCGCGCTCGTTAGCTGACCGCGTAGCGACTGGCGTCCCATTTCTCACGGCGAGCAATCATGGTATTGAGGATGACGATCAGCTTGCGCATGCAGGCGATGAGCGCAACCTTCTTCTCTTTCCCTTTGGCGATCAGGCGATCATAGAAGGCCTTGAGCACGGGGTTGTGCCGCGTCGGGGCCCCGAGACAAGCCATGTAGAAGAGATTGCGCACCTTGCGGCGTCCGCCCTTGATCTGGCGCTCGCCGCGCCGTTTGCCGCTATCGTCATCGTAAGGAGCAACGCCCAGCAAGGCGGAGATCGCCTGGTTGCTCACCTGTCCCAGTTCCGGCATCGCCGCGATCAGGCCGGCGGAGGTGATCTCGGCAAGTCCCGGCACGCTCTCGATGATCTCGGCGAGCTCGGCAAAATGCACCGTCGCCTTGATCATGGCGGCGATTGCCGCCTCGAGCCTGGCAAGCTCGACGGTGATGTTCTTCAAGAGCCGCGCATGGGCTTTTTGCACCGGTTCCGGCACCTCATGCTCGCCCTTGTTATCCAGCATGGTCTTGATGTCGAGCAGCCCATGGCGCGCATTCACCATCTGCACAAGCGTCTCGCGTTCCGCATCGTGGGCCTGGCTGGAGACGTCGCCGAATGTCTCGGCGAACCAGGCAATCATCTCGGCATCAATGGCATCGTTCTTGGCCAGCCGCCCGGCCGATCGAGCGAAGCTGCGAACTCGCTTCGGATCGACGATCCGAACCTCGATCTTGGCGCCACGCAGTGCCTTGGCCCACTCGCGCTCGTAGCCGCCGCTTGCCTCCATCACCGCCTTGCCGACCTTATTCCGGCGCAGCCACGATGCCAGTTCGCGTCGACCTTCATCTGTGGCTGCAAATGTTCGTCTCAACGACAGCGATCGAATGCAAACATCCACCTTGTCCTTGGCGACATCGATCCCCGCGACAACTAGATCATTTTGTGCCATCATCCAGCTCCCTTCCTTGCCTGGTCCGGGCTCTAAGCCCATGCAACCGTTCGGGTTGAGGAAGACACCGGATCTGTCCCACGCTCCCCGTCAGGCTCTTGGCCTTTGAGCACGAACGGGCTCAGATCCAGCGACGGGCGGTTTTGCGAGAACCGCCCGTTCGCACATACTGACAGATTTTACGGACACAAGAGCTCGAAGTAAGCCGTAAACCACTGCGCAGGGAAGGCCGGACTGCTTCCGCTCAATCTGTATGCTCGTGTGCGCTTTGCTTTGTGTATTTTGCACGCGAGACCGCGGGTGCAGCGCGCACCCGGCTTTCCC
>JBAVEE010000887.1:0-6413 GCA_049587575.1 Bradyrhizobium sp. | reverse complement strand
GGGTTGCGACCAGATGCGAGAAGCAGTCGCAGACGAGGGCGGTGATTTCGCCGAGCGGCTCGCGGGCGATCAGTTCGCTGCACAGCTTGCGCGCCGCCGCGACCGCCACGTCGACGGCCTCGGTTTCCATCCGGGTCTCGATGCCGGAGAAGCGCGCCGCGATGCCCTTGATGGCGATTCCGATCTCCTCCAGCGCCAGCGCGGTGCGGCGGTCGCTTTCCGCCTTCGCCTCGCGCTGCCCGGCCTCGTGGCCGTCACGATAGGCGCGCGCTTCGGCGGCCGCGATTTTCTGCGCGATCTCGGTCGCTGTGGCCGGCCGCTCGCGCGCCTTGTCCGGCGCGGAGAAGTCCATGTCGAACAGGAATTTTGCGGGCGCGGCCATCAGTACACCAGCTCGTCGTCGGCGCGGTTCTTGGTCAGCATGATTTCACCCTTGGCGGCGAGGTCCTTGGCGAGATTGACGAGCAGCGCCTGCGCCTCGTCGACGTCGCGCAACCGAACCGGACCGAGCGCGGCCATGTCGTCGAGCAGCATCTTGCCGGCGCGGGACGACATGTTGCCGAGGAAGAAGCCGCGGACGTCCTCGTTGGCGCTCTTCAGCGCGATGCCGAGCTTGTCTTTGTCGATGTTGCGCATCAGCGTCTGCGCCGACCCGGAGTCGAGCTTGATGAGATCGTCGAAGGTGAACATCAGCGCCTTGATGCGCTCGGCGGACTCGCGGTTGTCCTCTTCCAGCGAGGTGATGAAGCGGGTTTCGGTCTGGCGATCGAAATTGTTGAAGATCTCGGCCATCACCTCGTGGGCGTCACGGCGCCTGGTTTGCGACAGGTTCGACATGAATTCAGTGCGAAGCGTCTGTTCGACGCGTTCGATCACTTCCTTCTGCACCGCCTCCATTCTCAGCATCCGGTTGACGACGTCGAGCGCCATGTCCTCGGGCAGGATCGCGAGCACGCGCGCGGAGTGCTCCGGCTTGAGTTTTGACAGCACCACGGCGATGGTCTGCGGATATTCATTCTTGAGATAGTTGGCCAGCACCTCTTCCTGGACGTTGGAGAGCTTCTCCCACATGTTGCGGCCGGCGGGCCCGCGGATCTCGTCCATGATGCCGGTCACGCGCTCGGCGGGAAGGTAGAGCTGCAGCAGCCGCTCGGTGCCGTCGAAAGTCCCCATCAACGCTCCGGATGCCGACATCCGCGAGACGAATTCGAGCAGCAGGTCTTCGACCACGTCGGCCTCGACAGTGCCGAGCGTCGACATCACCATCGATAGCTCCCGCACTTCATCATCGTCGAGCAGCGACCAGACCTTGCCGCCGTATTGTTCTCCCAGCGCCAGCATCAGGATCGCGGCGCGCTTCGGGCCGCTCAACGGAGGGCCTTTCTCGCGGTTGCTCTGACGAGCCGCCAGCGAGGCGATGACGCTGGTGATATCGCTGGCGTTTATGGTTTGTGGTACGGCCATGTCTGACTACGCGGGTGTTTCGCTGAGCCATTGACGAACGATGGCAGCGGTTTCGTTGGGGTTTCGTTCGGCCAGTTCGCCGACGCGATGTACCGATTGGGCATGGACCTGGCCCTGAACCTGGGCGACATCGATCATCTGCGCGGTGGCGTTGGCGCCGGCCACGAGGCTCTGGCCGGTCGAACCGGCGCCTTGTGCGCTGCCGTCGGTCAGCGCCGGCATGTCGCCGGAGGGCAGGGCGAGTTCTTCGGAAGCGAGGATGCGCTTGACCAGCGGCCGGATCACCATGAACAACACGACCAGGCCGAGCAGCATCATGACGCCGAGCTCGATGACGTACATGACGTCGTCCTTGGTGAACTGCAGCATCCCGAGCAGGCCCGCCGGCTCTGTGAGCGGAGGGATGATCGGGGCTTCGGCGAATCGGAGGTTGACGACCTCGACCTGATCGCCGCGTTTCTGGTCGAAGCCGATGGCCGAGCGCACCAGCGCCGTGATGCGATCCAGCTGTTCCTTGCTGCGGTCCTGATAGACCATCTCGCCTTTTTCATTCTTGTTGTAGCTGCCGTCGACCAGTACGGCGACCGAGATGCGGTTGACCCTTCCGGCCTCGGTTACTTCGGTCTTGGTGGTGCGGGAAATTTCGTAATTGTTGGTTTCTTCGGTCTTCTTGGTCTGGTCGCGCGCAGCCGGCGCCGCATTGTTCTGGCCCTGGTTGCCCGGCAGTTCGTTATTGACGGTGACCTGGCCGCTGTTCTCGGCCGTGGCGCTGGATTCTTCGCGGGTCTGGCTCGATCGCAGCACCCGGCCTTCGGGGTCGAAGCGGTCCGAGGTCTGCGTAATCTTGTTGTAGTCGAAGTCCGCCGAGAGCTGGACGCGGGCGCGGCCTGCGCCGACCACCGACGACACGATCGCCTCGACTTCATTGCGCATCCGCTTTTCGAAAGCGGCGCGGCGCTCGTCCCCGACGGCGTTATCGGTCGCGCCGCTTGCGCCATCGGCCAGCAATTGACCGGCTTCGTCGACGATCGACACCCGCTGCGGCTTCAGGCCGTTGACGGCGGAAGCGACCAAATGGCGGATGGCCCTGATTTGCTGCGGTTCGAGGGCGCCGCGCACGCGGACGACGATCGAGGCCGACGGCTCGGGCGTCTCGCGGGAAAACAGCGGGCGTTCCGGCAGCACCAGATGGACACGCGCCGCCTGGATGCGGTCGATGGCGCGGATGGTGCGGGCAAGCTCGCCTTCGAGCGCGCGCAGATGATTGATGTTCTGGACGAAGCTCGTGGTGCCGAGCGCGTCGGATTTGTCGAAAATCTCGTAACCGACGCCGCCGCCCTTGGGCAGGCCGCCCTCGGCGAGCTTCATGCGCAGCCGCGTGACCTTGTCCTTCGGCACCATGATTATGGCGCCATCATTGCGCAGTTCGTAGGGAATGGCCTGGCGTTCCAGGTCCTTGATGACCGCGGAAGAATCCTCGACGCTGAGGTCGGTGTAGAGGGTGGTCATCTGCGGCGTGGTGACGCGCATAATGACGAACGCGAAGAAGCCGAGCAGCGCGGTTGTCACCGCGACCATCGCCATCAACCGCGAAGCACCCAGGCCCTTCAGGAAGTTTACGAGACTCTGCACCAACTGCCCCTCAGATTCGGCTCCAGGAGCCGACTGGGCAATTATTGCCTATGGTATGGTTTCGATATGGTTAACGAAGGTTAAGGGCCGGCGGGAAAGTTCAAAACGGAAAAAATCGGCTTCGCGGGACGAAGCCGATTTTCCTCAAATGCCGGCTAATCCGGGACAGGGCCTATTGGCGATATTGCTGGATCCGGGTCGTGCGCAGCCCCGCAAGGCCGTGCTGATCGATGGAGAACTGCCAGGACAGGAATTCGTCTACGGTCAGCGTGTAGCGGCTGCAGGCCTCCTCGAGGGAGAGCAGACCGCCGCGAACCGCGGCGACGACTTCGGCCTTGCGGCGGATAACCCACCGCTTGGTTCCGGGTGCGGGCAGGTCCGCAATTGTTAACGGACTACCGTCAGGCCCGATGACGTATTTTACCCTCGGGCGATGGGGTTCTGTCATGGCGTACTCACAAACTCTTAACCACTGAACTCACGGTAACAACCTACGCCCAGCGACTTAAAATTTGCCTAAGCCCAAGGCTTCAATACGAATCTCCTTGAAAATGCTTCGAGGGCGGTCGTCCGGGCTCCGCCCGGAGCGCCCGGAGGGCCGCTCGGGAGCCCCGCGCGAGCGGGTTTAAGCCGCAAGTCGGTGATGTCAGACGATGCCAGGGACCTGCCGTCGTCAGTTCACGATGCTCTGGATCTGGTTGACCGTATAGGTCTGGCCGTCGATCGACAGCAGAGGCGGCGACTGGCTGAGATCGACCGAGCTGACCACGCCCTCGACCTGGGTTGTGATGGCCACGGTGTTGCCCGCGGAGTCCGTCCCGGTAGCCGTGAGCTTGTAACTGCCGTCTGGCAATTGGGTGCCGTCGCTGCCCAGTCCGTTCCATGTGAACGGCTGGTTGTTACCGGCGGCCACGGCATAGGTCCCGCTATACACGGTCTGACCGCTACTGCTGGCGATGTTGATCGTGACATCCGAATTGCTGGGAACGCTGAGCTGCCAGGTTGCCTTGCTGTTGGTCATGGTTGCGGTGCTGCCATTGACGACGGCTGTTTTGCCGACAAATCCCAGTGCCTGGGTCGATTGCGCGGTCTGCTGCAGGGATACCAGCGTCGCCAGCGAATCGTTGGTGTTGAGCTGCTGTTGAACGCCGGCGAATTCGACGAGCTGCTGGGTAAACTGGTTGGTGTCCAGCGGACTGAGCGGATTCTGGTTCTGCAATTGCGTCGTCAGCAGGGTCAGAAAGCTCTGAAAGTTGCCCGCGATCTGGGAAGAAGCCAGCGCATTCGTGGCCGCGGCGCCGGACTTGGAAGAGGCCGGTAATGCCGTCGTCCCCGATACGACCGGGCTGGACGTGGTTGCTGTTGTTGTCATGTCCGTCTCCTCAGACCCTGATATCGACGCCGCTGCTCGATCCGAGCGAGCGGCCATAGGTTCGTCCCGCGACCGCCGCGGGAATGGTGTCTTCGCTGCTGATGACCAGCCGCTGGGCGTTGGGGCCGGAATCGTTGCCGCTGTTCTGGCCGGAAGAGGACTGGTCGCGCAGGCTGAATTGCAGGCCGCCATTGCCGGTTTTGAGCCCGGCGTCGTCCAGCGCGCGTTGCAGCTGGGGCGCGTCCTGGCGCAGCATGGACAGCGTTTCCGGCTTTTCGACCGTCAAATGCGACGTCACCTGGCCGTTGCGATCGATATCGATGCGCACGTCGATGCGGCCAAGATCGGCCGGATCGAGCCGGATTTCGAAGCGGCTCTTGCCGCTCTTTGCCGAGGCGGCGATCTCCAGCGCCAGCCCGCTCAACGGCACCGGCCCGTTCGCCTGTGCCGTAACGGTCAATGCGCCGCCCGGCGCAGCGGTGGCTGCCGGGGAATTGAGCTGCGGCTGGATCGCGCCGGTCAGCTGAGTGCCGGGATCTGTTGATTCGGCGAGCGCGTGTTCGCTACCGGTGGCTGGCGAATGTTCATGGGCCGGCACCGTGGCCGCTGATGTCGAGGACGCGACGGCAGCTGCGGTTGCCGCGTCGGCGGGCGGGTTTGCGGCCTCCGGCTTGCCCGTGGCCGAGGGTTGCTGCGGCAGGCCGTTTTGAACCCCTGCCGGTGCATTGGTTGCGGACGGATCGGCCGTACCCGACGTCGTCGAGCCGTCGGTTGCCGCGGTCGCTGCCGAGGACTTTGCGGGTGTAGTCTTCGGTGAGACGGGCGCCGTGGCGGCCACGGCGCTCGTCACTGCAGCAGCGTTCGCGGGCGTTGCGTGGGGCTGCGTTGCTTGCTGGATCACGGGCGCGGCGACCGCTGCGCCAGCCGCGGCTGAAATCGCGGTCTTTGCGGTCGCGGTCCCGGCGGCCGCCGCAGTTGTCGTTGTCGTCGCTGTCGCCGCGTCGGTGGCGGCCGTGTTCGAATCGGTCTTGATTCGGGTTGAGGAAGCCGCCTGCGCGCTGGCCGCAATGGCGGCCGCGGCAATCGCCAGCGGCGCGGTGGAATTGCCGGACGCAGGTGCCGCAGGGACATTCGCTGCTGCGGTGGTGACCGGAATGGCGACCGCGACCGGGTTCGGCGTCGTCGCGGTGAGAGCGGCCTGCTGGGCCAGGACGGTCAGATCTACCGCGGAGGTGTCTCCGCCGGCCGACTTGTCCGTCGACTTCGCCGGATCGGCTTTCGGAGCGCCGGTGGACTTGGCCTGGGATGGCTGGGTTGCAGCGGTGCCGGTCGGGCCGCTGCTGTTGGCATTGTTGTCGGACGGCGGTCCTGCATTGGCGTTGCTGTTCGGATCGTTGTTGGCCGCCTGGTTGGCGGCGGCATTCGCCGCTCCCGCGTTATCGGCGGGGGGCGGCGCGTTGCTGCTGCGGCGCTGCGGAGCCGGCGGCGGTGGTGGCGCCGTTGCGGTGTCGGCGGAGGTGTTTTGCTGCACCAGCCCCCTGAAAACATCGTTTGCCGGCGGCTGGTCGGACCGCGTGGACCATTGCGGCGCGGCCTGGAACGCTGCATTTGCTGCGGCTTCTGAAGTGACGCTGCACACAGGGCAGGCCTCTCGCAATGAAACTGGACCTGGGATCAGCAAGGACCGGGCCATCCCGGGTCTCAAAAAATATCATTACATTTCAATGCCTTACGGCGGCGCCCGACCAGCCGGGGCGATCTGGCGGCGATCCCTTTTCTGCCCGGCGGCAAGATTTGCCGTTTGCAGCGCGCAAAAGGGGTGAGCGTGATTGCCTCGCAGGAATACGGCCTATATTAGAGAGCAGCTTTTCAGCCGCTCCCACGAGGCGAGCTCGCTTTCGTAGGAAAACGTGGCTTCCTGATCGCGAAGCGTTGGACGCTGCCG
>JBAVEE010000886.1:0-4010 GCA_049587575.1 Bradyrhizobium sp. | reverse complement strand
AGGCCGCACCATGCCGTTAACGCGTACGGGGCTGCCAATCTTCGCGACGCCGGAAAATTTCGGCCGATCTATCGTTGCTGCGTTCCAGGTATCACCGCGTCCCGTTCGTCCCTGAGTTCGGCGCAGGTGCGGTCAATCATCATGCGCGCAAAGTCATCGATGGGCAGATCGGCAACCCGTTGGTATCTTCCGTTCGCGCAGGTGACCGGAACGCCGCAGATAAGTCCCTTCGGAATGCCATAGCTCCCATCGGAGCTGATACCCATCGACACCCATCGACCGTCGGTCCCCTGGATCCAGTCGCGCATGTGGTCGATCGCTGCATTTGCCGCAGAGGCTGCAGAAGAAGCCCCCCGCGCCTCGATGACGGCAGTGCCGCGCTGGGCGACAGTCGGGATGAGCTTGTCGCGATACCAGGCCTCGTCTCCGATCAGTTCCGGAACACTTCGGCCTTTGGCGGTCGCAAAGCGCCAGTCGGCAAACATGGTCGGTGAGTGATTGCCCCAGACGACTACGCGCTCGATTTCGCCAACCGTAGCGCGCGCCTTGGCAGCGAGCTGCGATATTGTACGGTTGTGATCTAGCCGGATCATGGAGGTGATGTTCTCCGCTGGAAACCCGGGGGCATTCGCGGCGAGGATGGCGGCATTGGTGTTCGCCGGATTTCCGACGACGAGCACGCGAGCGTCGCGCCGCGCCGCCTCATCGAGCGCCCGGCCCTGTACCTTGAAGATCTCGGCGTTGGCGGCCAGCAGGTCGCGCCGTTCCATACCCTTGGAGCGCGGCCGCGAACCGACAAGGAAGGCGGCGTCGATATCGCGAAAGGCCGTGGCCGGATCGTCGGTGACGAGGACGCCCGCCAGGAGGGGAAAGGCGCAGTCCTCGAGCTCCATCACGACTCCGCGAACGGCAGCTTGCGCCTGCGGAAGGTCCAGCAGCTGCAGGACTACCGGCTGGTCCGGACCGAAAACGTCGCCTCCGGCGATGCGGAACAGGAGCGAATAGCAAATCTGGCCTGCAGCGCCGGATACGGCGATGCGCTTTGCGGGACGGGACATCTGGCGCTCCTCTGGAGGGGATCATCTATCATCATCTGGCACAACCGGGAGCCCCGCCCGGGAATGCAAATATCATGTTGTGTTCTATTCATTTCCAAGTGCCGCAGGAAGACACTTTAAGGGGAGTTGAGGCGGCCTCTCGGCGAAGTGTTTCGCAAGCTGGTGCAGTAAAAGGAAAGCGGGTTCGAAGAAGGTCGGGTCACTTGATGCCGGACCACGTTCACATGATAATTTCGATTGCGCCGACATACGCGGTCTTTCGGCGTCCGCGGAGCGATGGCTCGCGCTGAGGCTTGCGGGGGCGCGCTACGGACAACTACGCAGGTTTGATATCGGTCAACATCTGTGCCCTGCGCTCGACTTAAATGGGCCTGTCTGTTCAGCAATCGACGCTGCGGGAGGTCCCATGTCACGGTTTGTGGTTCGGTTCATGAAGGATGTTCTCGGTGAGAACGGCCGGGAGGCGGAAATCTGTCAGAGTTCGCTGGAAATCGACGCCGAAAACGAGGGCGACGCGAAGGAAATGGCAAAGAGAAAATTCTGCGAAACAGAGGCGCTTCGCGACTGGTCGCTGCACGCCGACCGGATCCAGGTCAAGGCAGCCGATTTCCCCTCCTAGGCCGGCTGCGAGCGCATCATCAGGTCGCGGGCACGGCAAGGCGCTCGATGGTCTGGATGTGGCGGGCGAGCAGGCTGCAGGCTTGGCCGACATTGCGCATTCGCAGCGCCTGCAGAATCAGGCGATGGTCCTGATTGGACCGCGGTCGCCAGCCGGCATTGCGCGCCATCGCGAACACCAGCCGGGAATTAGCAAGCTGCAACCCGTCGAGGCTGGCAAGCAGTCGCGGCATGGCGCAGGACGCCACCAGCGCGTGGTGAAAGGCGCGGTTGGCGGCTTCGAACTCCTGAAGCGTCTCGGCGCTGTCGCCCTCTATGAGGGCCAATTCGATTTTGGCCAGATGAGCCGGCGTCAGCCGCGGCGCGGCATTGCGCAACGCCACCACCTCCAACGCTGCGCGCATCTCGGCGATCTCTTTCACCGAGTTGGCATCGAGCGGAGCAACCCGCACGCCACGGCGCGGCACGCCGACCACCAGGTGCTGGGCTTCCAGTTGCCGAAAGGCTTCCCGCACGGGGACGTGGCTTGAACCGAATTCCCGC
Source organism: Bradyrhizobium sp. (assembly GCA_049587575.1). GTDB lineage: Bacteria > Pseudomonadota > Alphaproteobacteria > Rhizobiales > Xanthobacteraceae > Bradyrhizobium. Next base: position 1,791 of record JBAVEE010000886.1, on the reverse strand, counting down.
GCGATATGGTCCTGCCGCAGCGGCGCGTCGGGCGGGAGCGCACCGCTGATAATCCGTTCGCCGATTGAATCGGCGATACGGGCGGCCATCGTCATGTTTTCGTCGGCGAGTTTCATAGATTATCTATCAGAAAAATGGGTGTACTGAAGCGGCATGTCAGATAGCATCGTCCTCGTCGTTCATATTATAGATAATGACGTGGCTTATCTATAAAAAAACAGGGGGCTAACGCAATGGTTCATGCTGCGTGGATGAAACGGAACGGCAGCCAGGACACCGGGCCGCTCCGGCACGACTGGGACCGCTCGGAGGCCGAAGCTCTCTATGCCCTGGCATTTGCGGATTTGATGTTTCGGGCCCAGAGCATCCACCGCGAGAATTTCGATCCGAACCACATCGAGACCGCGAGCCTGCTCAGCATCAAGACCGGCGGCTGCCCCGAGGATTGCGGCTACTGCTCGCAGAGCGCCCATTACGACACCGGCCTGAAGGCGACGAAGCTGATGGCGCAGGCGGACGTGGTCGCGACCGCGCGCCGCGCCCGGGATGCCGGCGCGAGCCGTTTCTGCATGGCCGCAGCGTGGCGCAATCCGAAGGATCGCGATCTCGATGAGGTCTGCGGCATGGTCCGCGCGGTCAAGGACCTCGGCATGGAGACCTGCGCGACGCTCGGCATGCTGACGCCGGCACAGGCGACGCGGCTGCGTGACGCCGGGCTCGACTTCTACAACCACAACGTCGACACCTCGCCTGAGTTCTACGACAAGATCATCACCACACGCACCCTGCAGGACCGCATCGATACCCTGGCGAATGTGCGTGACGCCGGCATCAAGGTTTGCTGCGGCGGCATTGTCGGCATGGGAGAAGAGGTCGAGGACCGGCTCGGCATGCTCGTGCTGCTCGCCAATCTGTCGCGCCATCCGGAGAGCGTGCCGATCAACCTGTGGAACGAGGTCGCGGGTGTGCCGGTCAACGGTACGGCGGAGCGTCCCGATCCGATCGCGCTGGCGCGGCTGGTTGCTGTCGCCCGCATTCTGATGCCGGCGAGCGTGGTGCGGCTGTCGGCCGGACGGCAGTACATGACCGATGAACTGCAGGCGCTGTGCTTCCTCGCCGGCGCGAATTCGATCTTCATTGGCGATGTGCTCTTGACCACCAAAAACCCGCAGCGTGACCGCGACGTGAATTTGCTGGATCGGCTCGGTGTCAAGTCCCGCCTCAACCAGGTGCAACCGGTGGCGCCGCCTTCCGCGCACGACTGACGCTTGCCTGAAAGCGGACCATGAGCCAAGCCGTCGCGGACAAGGTCTCAGGCTACGCCACGGCCCTGAACCACCTGAAAAACGATGACCGGCTGCGCAGCCTCAAGCCGCGTCACGGGATCGATTTTTCCTCGAACGACTATCTGGCGCTGGCAAGCGCTCCGCGCATGCGGAGGGCTGTATCGGCCGCAGTCGAGGCCGGCACCCCGATCGGCGCCGGCGGATCGCGGCTTTTGCGCGGAAATTGCGCGGAGCATGAAAGCCTGGAGGCCGCGGCCGCGAGGTTCTTCGGCGCGGAAACCGCGATCTTCCTCGGCAGCGGATATGTGGCCAATTTCGCCGTTCTGACGACGCTGCCGCAGCGTGGCGATTTGCTTGTTCTCGACCAGTTGGTGCATGCGAGCATTCACGAAGGCGCGCGGGCCGGCCGGGCTTCATTTCGCGAAAGCAGACACAACGATCCCGAATCGGTCGAAGCCGCGATCCGCGACTGGCGGGCCCAGGGCGGCGCCGGACGGGTCTGGAT
>JBAVEE010000885.1:0-2160 GCA_049587575.1 Bradyrhizobium sp. | reverse complement strand
TGGCCGGTTTCGGATGCCTGACGCAACACGACGACGTTGCGGCCGTCGATCTTCTCCGCGACCTTGGTTGCCTCGCCCTTGGCCTGCAGGTTGCGGGCTTCAAGCTCCACCTTCATGCCATCGAACTTGGCGCGATTGTCCGCAGTGGCGCGCAACGCCTTGCCGCGCTTCAGTAGAAAATTGCGGGCAAATCCGTCCTTGACGCGAACGACTTCGCCCATATGGCCGAGCTTGGCGACGCGTTCCAGCAAGATGACTTCCATATTCGTTCTCCTTTTGATGTTGATCAGTATTTAAAGGTTGGTTGAGTTGAAGGACTGGGTTTAGGACGCGGGGAGCGGTGGCGGTCTGCTCTGCAGATAGCGCTGACGAATTCCGAACAGGGCATCGGCAACGCCGAGAACCACCATGGCGAGAACCGGCCAGCTGAATATCAGTACGATGGCGTAGGTGCAGGTGAGCCAGAGCGCGCGGTTTTTCAGCGCGAGCGTCAGCGTGTGCAACACCGCGAAACCGGTGAGGGCGTAAGCGATCAGCAAGGCTGCCGTGACGATCTGCGCCAGCATCGCAAGCAGTCCGCCGGAGAAGCAAAATGCGATTGCGGCACACAGCGCCGGGAGCGTCAGCGGGGGCAACGCCGCGCTTCTCAGGTCAGGCCACGGGCGATGCAATCGTCCCGATGTCGCGGTGATTTTTGCTGCGAGCCAGAGGTTGAGCGTCAGCGTCATCATGACGAAGATCGTGGCCGCCGCCGGCGCGATGGTCACCAGGGCGTCGAGCATGCGATCGGTGGGCGTAACACCTACCGATTCCAGAATGTGCGACCATGCGGAGCGCATCGCAGCGGTGATGGCTGGTCCGTCGGAGCCCATGGTGAGCAGCGTGGCAGTCGTCATGATGGTTGCAAAAAGCACGATCCAGAGCAGGATTCGACCGATTGGATACCATTCCAGCGCCGCTGCTTCGTTGGCGGGCTGGGTGCCCGCAGCGAGCGGCCGGCCGAGCAATGCGAGGTGTCCGAGCCACCACGCGGGCAGCGCGGCGGCAAGAACGAAGGCGATGCAATAGGGAAGGCCGAAGATTGCGCCGAGAACCGTCGCCGCGGCGATACCGCCGATGGTGGCGCTGAGCGGACCCCATCCGAGTGCGGCCACCATGAGCGGCAGCGGGGCCAGATAAAACAGCAGCAATGAAATCAGCGCGCCCGAGACAATCGAGGCGAACATCAAGGCCGACGCGCAGCCGGCGGCTATGGCAATGAGAACGGTCGCAATCATCAGCTGTCCCGCTCCTTCCGAGCGGTTAGAGGTTTTTGGGAACCCCAACCATCGGCAACCGGACGACCCGGAAGCCTTATGAATATTTTTTGATCCGCGGCGCCGGAGCCGCGGATCAAGGATTGGTCTTAGCGAATAACGTAAGGCAGCAGACCGAGAAAACGCGAGCGCTTGATGGCGCGCGCGAGCTCACGCTGCTTCTTGGCTGACACGGCGGTGATACGGCTCGGCACGATCTTGCCGCGCTCGGACACGTAACGCATCAACAGCTTGGAATCCTTGTAATCGATTTTCGGCGCGTTCGGACCCGTGAACGGGCAGGTCTTGCGACGGCGGAAAAACGGACGGCGTGCACCAGCTTCGGCCATGATTGTTACTCCTCCACCACTGCGTCTTCATCGCGCGGGCGGCGCGGACCACGGTCGCCGCGATAGCCGCCGCCATCGCGATCGCCACGGAATCCGCCGTCACGGTCGCCGCGGAAACCACCGCCGCGATCGTCCCGGTCGCGGTCGCGGTCGGCCTTGCGCATCATCGCGGAGGGACCTTCCTCGTGTTCTTCGACGCGAACGGTGAGATAGCGGATAACGTCCTCGCTGATCCGCTCCTGCCGCTCGATCTCCGCAACCACAGCCGAAGGGCCGTCGATGTTCAGCAGCACGAAATGCGCCTTGCGATTCTTGTTCATCCGATAGGTGAGGGAGCGTACGCCCCAGTTTTCCATCTTCACGACCTTGCCGCCGAGCTGCTCGACGATGCCGGTCATCTGGGTAGTCAGTTCTTCGACCTGTTGGGTGCTCGCATCCTGACGCGCGAGAAAAACATGCTCATAAAGAGGCATGGGTGTCCTTTCCTAGTGTTGGCGCGGTTCCCGGCGGCAAGC
>JBAVEE010000884.1:0-2064 GCA_049587575.1 Bradyrhizobium sp. | reverse complement strand
CAGCAACCGGCAGCGCCCTGGCGCAGGCGAATCCGGCGCCGGCCCAGCAGGCCGTGCCGCAGCCGCCGCCGGCCCTGAAGCAGATCGCGCTGACCGAAAAACAGATCGAAGGCGTGATCGCGGCGGCCAAGGACATGGATGCGATCACCGAGAAGCTGTCGGAGGACGCCAAGCCGGATGCCAAGGTCACCGCGCAGCTCGAGGGCGTGGCGAAGAAGAACGGCTTTGCCAGCTATGACGAATACAACAATGTCGTCGACAACATCAGTATCGTGCTCGGGGGCTTCGACCCGGCGACCAAAAAATATGTCGGCACCGAAGCCGTCATCAAGGCGCAAATCGCCCAGGTCGAGGCCGACAAGAAAATGTCCGCCAAGGACAAGAAGGACGCGCTCGCCGACCTCAACCAGGCGCTGAAGGCTCCCGAGCCGCCGATTCAGAACAAGGGAAATATCGATCTCGTCGCCAAATATTACGACAAGCTCGCCGCCATGCTGGGCGACGACCAGCAGTAAAGGGCCGCGCCGGCCGTGGTCGGCGCCGCCCCGCTGGATCGCCGAATCCGCTACCCGGCATTACCATAAAAGCCCCGGAGCATGCTCCGGGGCTTTTTCACTGCCCGGTGTGGATTTCATCTGCCCCGATTTCAGGTGCGCGTGCGCATCCGCATCATGAAACTGTCGAAGCTCAGCTCGGCCACCTGCATCCACATCAGGGAATCGCTGCGATAGGCCGTCAGGCTTGCATACATCTTGCCGAAATGCGGATTGCTCTTCGAAAGGTCCGCATAGATTTCGTGAGCGGCGCTGTAGCAGCTCTCCAGCACCTCCTGGGGGAACGGGCGCAGGATCGCGCCCGCGGCCATCAGGCGCTTCAAGGCCGGCGGGTTGACGTAGTCGTATTTGCCGGTGACCCAGGTGAAGCAATCGCTCGACGCCGCGGAAATTGCCGCCTGATAGGCCTTCGGCAGCGCGTTCCACTTCTGGATGTTGACGAGGTTGTGGCCCTGGCCGGTGCCTTCCCACCAGCCCGGATAGTAGTAGTATTTCGCGACCTTTACGAAGCCGAGCTTCTCGTCGTCATAGGGGCCGACCCATTCGGCGGCGTCGATAGTGCCTTTCTCCAGCGCCGGGTAGATGTCGCCGGCGGCGATCTGTTGCGGTACGCCGCCGACTTTCGCGATGATGTTGCCGGCGAAGCCGCCGACGCGGAATTTCAATCCCTTGAAATCCTCGATCGTTCTGATCTCCTTCCGGAACCAGCCGCCCATCTGCGCGCCGGTGCTGCCGGTCGGAATCCCCAGCACGTTCTGCTCCTTCAACAGGTCGTTGAGCAGGTCCTGGCCGCCGCCCCACAACAACCAGGAAATGTGCTGGCGGGTGTTGAGCCCGAACGGCAGCGCCGTGCCGAAGGTGAAGGCGGCGTTCTTGCCCCAGTAGTAATACAACGCCGTGTTGCCCATCTCGACCGTGCCGTTCGACACCGCGTCGAGCACCTGCAGGCCGGGCACGATTTCGCCGGCAGCGAAGGACTGGATCTGAAAACGGTTGTCGGTGAGTTCGGCGACGCGTTTGCAGAAATATTCGCAGCCGCCGTAAAGCGTATCCAGCGATTTCGGCCAGCTCGCGGCAAGCCGCCACTTCACCTCGGGCATCGATTGCGCAACCGCGGGCGCGGCAACCGTGCTCGCGGCAAGGCCGATGCCGCCGACTTTAAGGAATTCACGACGTTTCATGCGCTTCCCCCTCTGTTTGGGCCGATTGCTCGACGAGGGACAACGATCTTGACTGTCGCTTTTTGTTTCGCCGACGGCGGACCTTGAATGGACGTTGCGGAATGCAACCCCTGATCGCGGCAGGATGACCAATCAAGCCGGACGAATCAAGGGCGGCGTACCGTTACGCAGTTGCGAGAAAGCGCGATGAACTCGCTTTATCGGGCCGCGCCGAACGTCGCTTCCATCGCTCGCCGGGTCCTGACCGTTTCGTTGTTGGCATCGATCTCGACGTCGCTCCAGCGCACCACCGCGCCGTGGGCGATGTCGTTTTTCAGCTTGACCCGGTG
>JBAVEE010000883.1:0-8146 GCA_049587575.1 Bradyrhizobium sp. | reverse complement strand
CCTGGTGGACCGAACTCATGCAGATGATCTTGCCGGCCGCGCTGGAGACGGAAGGCACCACGCCCCGGCGAAGGAATTCCCGGATCGCCTCGCGCGCGCACAGAAACTGGCCGGTCAGGTTGACGTTCAACACCGTGTTCCAGTTCGCCAGGGTCATGTCGTGGAGCGGCGAATCGCGCTGCAGGCCCGCATTGTTGACGAGAATGTCGATGGTGCCGAACTCCCGCATCATCCGCGCGAACATCGCGGCAACCGCGTCTTCCGAGGAGACATCGGCCCTGTATGCAAACCCTTTCGCGCCGGATTTCCGGATTTGCTCGACCACGGCTTCGGCTGCGGCATCTCCCTCGACGTAATTCACGACGACGTCGGCGCCAGCTTCGGCCAATGCGATCGCCACCGCCTTGCCGATGCCCGAATTGGCGCCGGTCACCAGCGCCTTCTGTCCGGTCAGCAGCTTATTGACGGCGACAAGCGGCGCGGTCGACTGCGCTGATGGATCCTCGATCGATGTGGCCAAAGCCGTTCCTCCTGTTGACGAGTTGAAATCCGCCTGCTTAGGCGGGTACACGAGCCCGGGCATCGAGTTCTCCCCGGCGGGCCAGGGCCGCGATCCGATCCGCCGTCCGGCAGGCGATCGCCTGGATGGTGAGAGACGGGTTCGCGCCTCCGACCGTCGGGAACACCGACCCGTCACAGATCCATAGATTGGGAATATCCCAACTGCGGCAATCGGCATCGACCACACTGCTGGCCGGATCGCTTCCCATCCTCGCCGTTCCGTTGAGGTGGCATGTATCGTCATCCTGCGTCCAAAGGTCCCTGGCATCGACGGCTCGCAGGGCCGCGGTCATGAATTTGAGCGAGTGATCGATCAGCCGCTTGTCGTTGTCGCACCAGGAATAGGTGACGCGGGGAATACGCAGTCCGTACTGATCGACCTCATCGGCGAGCGTGACGCGGTTTGATTCCTGCGGCAGCATCTCGCCGACGATCTTGAGGCCGACCACGTGGTTATAGTTTTCCATTTCTGCCATCAGGCGCGAGCCCCAGAGGCCGTGCGCGCTCATCTGCGTATTGGCCCATAGTTGCGGCAGAGGCCCCTGGCTCATGTAGCTGTAGCCACCGAAGAAGTCTTTCCCTCTGTCCTCGTAGTTCCAGTGCTCGGTAATGGCCAGCGACGGCGGCCCCTTGTACGAGCGAACCTCCTGGTCCATGACGCCCCAGACGGCCTGGTTGGATTGCGCCATCAGATTTTTTCCGACCAGGCCGGAGCTGTTGGCCAGCCCGTCGGGAAATTTGCAGTTGACCGAATTCAGAAGCAGCCTCGGGGTCTCGATCGCGTAACCCGCAACGACGACGTTGCGCGCGCGCTGGAAATGCCAAGCGCCCTCACGATGATAATGCAGCCCCGTGACCAGCCCGGCCTGATCGGTCTCTATCTTGCCGACCATAGCGAGATCGCGAATTTCCGCTCCCGCCGCGATCGCGCGCGGGATCCAGGTCACCAACGCGCTCTGTTTGGCGTTGGTGGAACATCCGGTGGCGCAAAAGCCCCTGTAGACACAGGGATGGGCGAGACCGCGCGGCGCCGACAACGTCGCCAGCGGCGTTTCGGTCCACTTGATGCCCATCGCCTCGCATCCCCTGGCAAGCGCGCGGGCAGCGGCATTGAGCGGATGCGCGCGGTAAGGATAGCGCGGACGATACGGCCCCCAGGGATAGCTGACCGGTCCGGCGATCTTCAGAGCCTGCTCTACCTCGGCGTAGTAGTCCCACATCTCGCGCCAATCGAGCGGCCAGTCCGCACCGTAGCCGAGCAGGCTGCGTGACTTGAACCATTCGGGACGAAACCGGAGCGACACCATCGCGAAATGCACGGTCGAGCCGCCAACCGCCTTGCCGCTGTTGTTGCCACCCATCTGCAGCGGGTTTTCACCGTCGACGATGCGGTCGTCGGTCCAGTAAAGCTTGGTCTGCTCGTTTTCGTCGGATGCAAAGTCCTCCAGTGGCCGGAAATAGGGGCCGGCATCAAAGGCCACGACCGAAAAGCCCTGCTCCGCCAGTCTGCAGGCCAGCGTGCCGCCTCCGGCTCCGGTCCCGACGATCGCAAAGTCGACCGCCTCGCCTTCCCCGTATTCCCGCATCGGCACCCACCCACCGGGCCGAAACACATCCGGTGCCCGCCCGCGCCGCGCCCGCGGATTTTCCATCGGGTCATCGAACATGGCGGTTGATCCGGCGGACCGCAGCGTCGTCACCATCCGCGGCTTCGGCGGCCTCCCAGGGGTCGCGTTCGTTGAAATCCAGGCGCACGTAACCGCGCGGACTTGCGGGTCCGCCCCAGCCGATCTCGCTCCATGCGGTGGGATGCGCATAATAGGAAAGAACGATGTCGCGCGCCATGCGCTTCTTGAAGAAGTCTTTCGGCGTCATGCTGGCCCAAGCCGGAGATTTCAGCTTGCCGCTCTGCATGCGCTCCAACAGCGCGTCCTGGAGACCTTCCGCAAGACTGTGGAAACGTCCACCATAGGCAGTCTCGGCTTCCACATCGAGCGCCTTCAGGCCAAGCCGCCACGCGTCACCATCGGGCGGCATTCCCGCCAGCCGATAGCCGTCCGATGCACCACGTGCCAGCTTTTCGTCCACCAGCGACGCCACCGGGATCGGCGGACGCGCCGCGCTTTGCGGCACGATGCGGGATGCGATCGCGGCAAGAGTCTGAAATTCCTCGGCGGTGAAGAAGCGCGGTTCGCCCCCGATCGCGAGCCGGCGTGCGATGACGCGCCGGGTCTGTTCGTTCCAGGACTGTCCGGGACGTTTGGCCAGAACGTCATAGCCGGGATAGCGGTTTCGGGTTCGAGCGTTGTTGCCGGAATCAGGCATCGGGATGATCCTTCATCAGGCCGAGCGCTGCCAGCCCGGCGAGCGCGAGGCCGGCGAAACTCGGCGGCGCCGGAAGCGGCGGGCCGTTCAGGACGTTCTGAGTCCAGTTGCGCCAGCCACCCATGTTGCGGGATACGCCGTAGGCGTGGAAACCAACACCGGCAAAGCCCATCGCGGCCAAAACCCGCATCCACCAGCGTGTGAACCGGTGCTCGCGACCGGGTCCGCTTGCCGCAGCCGACGCCAGGAGTATGGCACCGAGCGGCGGCAACGTCACCGGAAGCGCCATGAACGGATTGTGATACGCGCCACGAAAGTGCAGCAGGCCAGCTTCACCGGTCGTGCCCAGCAAGCCTGCGCCCACGACCGCAGCCATGGTTCGGCCCGCCGGCATATCGAAAATCTCCGGTCGCGTCCCCGCCTCGCTCTCGCGCACCCGCTCGGAGCAGAAACCGACGAGGCCCGACAGCAGGATGGCCATCGGCGCGCCGAGCGGCGCTGCGTAGAACAAATTCTGCCAGCTGAAGCCACCGGTCTTCTTGCCAACATTGTAGATGTGAAATCCGGTCCCGATCAGGCCTGTCGCTGCGGCCAGCAGATATGTCGTATCCCGCATTCGATGCGCGACCGGCCGCATATCGGCAGTGCCGTGAATGCTGGTGGCAAGCGTCAAGCCGGAAACGACCAGCGGGGTAAACATCGCTTTGTTCTTGAACGACCCCCTGTAGTGCTCGATGCCGCTGTCGGCGAGGACGGAAGCGGCAAGCGTTCCGGCGGCGCGATTAAGGCGGCGCGCCGCCAGAACCGTCGCCGATGTATCGGCCCGGCGCACCGGACGAGTACCAATGGCGCGGGCCCTGCGACCTTCCCCGGGAGATGAAGGCGCCTTCCTGACCAGCGCCGATCCCAGCGCCAGACCCGCCAACGTCAATCCCGCGCTCGTCAGGACACCGCTGTTATCGAGCCTCGTCATGCGCTTTGCCTCACGGCGTAGCGCGCCGCATCCTGATGCTTGAAGGCGAGACCGTTACCAGGCCGCGCGGGATCGGGCCGAATGAGGCCATTGGCGGCCACCGGCGCGCCGTCGAAAAGCATTTGTTCGATTCGAACATGATCGTGGAACCATTCAAGGTGCCTCAGGCGCGGAGACGCGCAAGCCACGTGCAGATGCAACGCCGGCGCGCAATGCCCGGAAAGATCGATATGGAAGGCTTCACAAAGGGCGGCGATTTGCAGGAAAGCGGTGATTCCGCCGCACCTCGTCACGTCCGCCTGCTGGACATCGACGGCCCTCGCCTCCAGCATCCCGCGCACGTAGTCGACGGTGTAGGCATATTCTCCCGCCGCAATTTCCATTCCCGCCGGCGCGCGCCTGCGCGCCGCGCGAAGCCCCGCAAGATCATCGGAGCTTACCGGCTCCTCGAACCAGCCGACCTGTTGTTCTGCGAAATCGCCGGCAAGCTCGATTGCCTGTTGGAGCCGATAGGCGCCGTTGGCATCGACGAACAAGGTCGCCTGTTCGCCGATCGCCTGCTTTGCCGCCTTCACCCGTTCGGGATCCCTTTCCGGCTGCGAGCCGACCTTCATCTTGACCAGGCTACAGCCCTCGTTTGCGACCCAGCCGCCGAGCTGGTGCTGAAGCTCCCTGTCCGAATAGGTCGTGAAGCCGCCGCTGCCATAAATCGGGATAGAATCGCGATAGCTGCCAAGCATCTTGAAGAGGGGCAGTCCGAGAAGACGTGCCTTGAGGTCATGAATGGCCGCATCAAGCGCGGAGATCGCGGTCGCAGCCAAGCCTTCCCGGCCAAGATTGCGGACCGAGCGTTGCATCGCGAGCCATGCGAGCTGCGGATTGAGCGCATCCTGCCCCTTGATCGCGGAAGCCAGCTTGCCGCTGATCAACTCCACGATCGAGGCGCCGGAATAGGTGTAACCGACCCCGATCTCACCGCCACCGAAAATCTCTACAAGGACGAGCGTCGTTGAATTCCAAGCGATCGTTCCGTCGGCCTCCGGCTTGTCGGTCGGAATCTCGAACGCTTGCGCGCGCACGCTCTCGATCGAGACGCCGGTCGTCACGCTCACTCCTTTCCGGGCAAAACGCTGGCCAGCAGTTCCTTGGCGGTGTTGCGCAGTACGCTCCCAAGTTCGGGTTCCGACGGAATCATGCTGACAAAGTTCCTAGCGTCCTTCAGCGTGATGTGCGGCGGCAGCGGCGGCACATTGGGATCGGTATAGGCTTCCAGGATGACCGGCCGATCGGCGGCGAGCGCCTCGTCCCATGCCGCCCCGACCCGGTCGGGATTGTCGACATAGATACCCTTGAGCCCGATCAATTCGGCATACCTGTGATAGGGAAAATCCGGAATGCTCTGGGTGGATTCGGTTTTGCCGGCGCCGAGCTGAATCCGCTCCTCCCATGTGACCTGATTGAGATCGCGGTTGTTGAGAACGAGAACGATCAGGCGAGGATTGGACCATTGCCGCCAGTATTTGGAGATGGTGATCATCACGTTGAGACCGTTCATCTGCATGGCGCCGTCGCCCATGCACGCGATCACCGTGCGATCGGGATAGGCCATCTTGCCGGCGACCGCATAAGGCGTGCCCGCGCCGAGCGAAGCCAGGCCGCCCGAAAGCGATGCCTTCATGCCGCGACGCATCTTCAGGTCACGCGCAAACCAGTTCGCGACCGACCCTGAATCGGCGGTGATGATGGCGTTGTCCGGCAACCGCGGCGACAACTCCCAGAACACCCGCTGTGGATTGAGCGGCTCGGCCGAATCCATGGCGCGCGCTTCGAGCGTCTGCCACCAGGTCTGAAGCCCGCTCTCGATCCCACGACGCCAGGAAGATTCCTTCTTCTGCGTCAGCATCGGCAGCAGCGCGCGCAAGGTGGTAGCGCTGTCACCGACCATATTGACTTCCATCGGATAGCGCAGGCTGAGCCTGCTGCCATCGATATCGATCTGCACGCCGCGCGCGTCGCCCGGCGTGGGGAGGAATTCGCTATAGGGAAACGCCGAACCGACCATCAGGAAGGTGTCGCAGCCCTTCATGAGATCCCAGCTCGGCTTGGTGCCGAGCAGTCCGATCGAACCGGTAACGAAAGGCAGATCATCCGGCAGCGCGGCCTTGCCGAGCAGCGCCTTGGCGACTCCCGCCTGCAGGCGCTCCGCGACCGCGATGACCTCCTCAGTGGCCTCGAGCGCGCCGGCCCCGACCAACATGGCGACTTTGTTACCTTTATTCAGAACGCCGGCGGCCGCCCGAAGCAGGCTTTCCTCCGGCAGCTTCGCGGGGCCTGCGTAGCCGACGCCGGTATGGGTCGCACCGTGGGCCAGCGGCGGATCCCTGTAGGCGAGTTCTTGCAAGTCGTTGGGAAGAATGACGCAAGTGACCGCTTTCTTGTTATGCGCTATTCGCACTGCTCGGTCGATCAGATGACGAACCTGCTCCGGCACGCTCGCCATCCCGACATATTCGGTGACATCCTGAAACAGGTTTTGCAGGTCGACTTCCTGCTGGTAGCTGGCGCCAAGGCCACTCCTTGCCTGCTGGCCAACCAGCGCCACGACGGGCATGTGGTCCATCTTCGCATCATAGAGCCCATTCAGAAGATGAATCGCGCCCGGTCCTGACGTGGCGTAGCACAGGCCTGCCTGCCCCGTGAATTTCGCATGTGCCGAAGCCATGAAGGCCGCCATTTCCTCGTGGCGAACCTGCACATATTCCATTTTCGCTTTGGCCCTTTCCAGTGCGACGTCGAGGCCGCCGACGCCGTCGCCCGGATACCCGTAGACCCGTTTTAATCCCCATTCGGACAATCGATGCCAAACGAATTCACTTACATTCATGGGAGTTTCCAATCGGGCGGCGGTTGTCGTTGCTTATCGATCCCAACGTCGGGTTTGGACAAACGTTGCATCATCGGAAAGTCTGACGCAGGCCTCACGCAGACGTGAAAATCCGCGCAGCCGGCGACCGGCGCTTTCGGAGAGGTGAAGGTCGTCAGCAGTTCGTCGGACCTGAGCGCGTTGTGACAGGTTCCGATCAAAGCCGAACATCCTTGTTCGATCTCATGGAACGATCTTCCGACCGCTGCGCTTGCTTTCCCGACCGAAAATTATCGCCAGGCGGGGCAGTGGAGCCTCCCTTGGAGGGCGCTGATGGCAAGTAATTCCGATCCTGCCGGTCACCAATCGGCCTTGTCGGTACACTGTTCCGATCGTTCTGCGGAGTCGCGCGGCCCGGGGGCGCGGGCACCGACGAACATCCCGCCGAAGGGATGCGGCGATGTCATATTGCGCGTGTTTCACGGCATATCGGAGGATAGGCTCACGACCCTCTCCGGAGGAGTGACCTTCTTCGTCCTGCTGGCGCTGTTTCCGGGACTGGCAGGTCTGATTTCGCTCTACGGACTGTTCGCCGACAGCAGCACGATCGCCCAACACCTGAGCAGCCTGAAAGGAATCTTGCCCGAGGGGGGCATGCAGATCCTTCGGGACCAGCTCGAGCAACTGGCGTCGCAACCTCCTCAGAAGCTCGGTTTCGCGACGGTTGCCAGCCTTGCGATTTCATCGTGGAGCGCCAACGGTGGTGTCAAGGCGATGTTCCAAGGCCTCAACGCCATGTACGAGGAGCGCGAGAAGCGCAGCTTCGTCAGGCTGAACGCGATCTCGCTTGCGTTGACCTTTGGCGGCCTCGCCTTCGCGATCGCGTCGCTACTGACGATCACGGTCGCTCCGAAGCTTCTCTCGTTCCTCGACCTCCCCGGCATCAGTGAGGTCGTCGGCTACGTGCGCTGGCCGGTTCTTCTGGTCGTCGCAAGCCTGATGATCGCGGTGATCTATCGTTTCGGTCCGAGCCGCGACCAGCCTCAATGGCGCTGGATCACACCGGGAAATATTTTTGCCGCCGTGACCTGGATCGCGGCCTCGGTGCTCTTCTCCTGGTACACGGCTCACTTTGGCAGCTACAACAAGACGTACGGCTCCCTCGGAGCCGCGGTCGGCTTCATGACCTGGATCTGGATATCCACGATGGTCATCCTGATTGGCGCCAAGATCAACGTGGAACTCGAACACCAATCGGCGGCCGATGCCCCTGTTGGGAAGCCGGCCGCACAAGGCGAGCAATGAGCCCGGATGGCCGATACGGTCGAGCGAAGTTCCTGAAGCCGCGCGTTGGGACGGCGAGACTCGAGCACAGGGACCAACTTGATTTGCGTCCAGTTTGATTTGCGGCGACCCGAAGCCCG
>JBAVEE010000882.1:0-7979 GCA_049587575.1 Bradyrhizobium sp. | reverse complement strand
GTGCAGCATTAATCATGTCAGGGCAATTGCCGTAATTTAAGTCGCATTTTCGGGCCGCGCGGGTAGGTGTTTACCTGATCCAAACCCGTGAAGCCAGACACTCCGCCGCAGAAATCTGCGGGTGATTGATGGCTGACAAGAACTGGCAGGCAGGCGGCAGGAACTTGATTTCCGCGCGGGCCTTGGTGTGTCTTTTCGCCACCATTGCGCCGTTCGGGGCTGCCCGGGGAGCTAGCCCGGAATCCATACTGGCGGCCTATGTCGGCTCCGCCGATCCCAGCCGGGTCTGGGAAGGGCTGATTGGCGGCATCGTCGTCTGCTGCTTCCTGGCCTCCCTTGTGCTGTGGATCCTGTCGGCGCTGCGCAAGGTCAAGCTTTCGCAATTGCGCAGGAATGCATTCGTCAGTTCGGCCCTGAACAACCTCAACCAGGGCGTGGTGATAACCGATTCGCGCAAGCGGATCGTGTTCCTGAACGACCGCTATTTCGAGATTTACGGTCTTGCGCGTTCGGATATTTCCCCGCGGATGACCGCCCCGGAACTCCTGGAGCTGCGGCGCCGGCGCGGCGTCCTCGATCTCAGCGTCCAGGATTTCTATGCCCATGCCGGCACCCCGGAGGGTCTCATTACCGAGTTGCCCGGGGGACGTTCGGTTCTGGTCAAACATTTTATGCTGCCGAACGGCGGTTCGGTGGCGACGCACGAGGACTGCAGCGAGCAGCGCAAGCTCTCGAGGCAGCTTGCATCGACCAAGCAGTTTCTGGAATCGGTGCTGGAGAATGTTCCGGTCTGCGTGGCCGCCAAGAACATCGAGGATGGCCGCTACATATTCGCCAACCGCGCGTTCGAGCGGTTCTCGCGCTTTTCCAGCGATTATATCATCGGCAAACGCGCCGACGAAATCTTCCAACCCGGGACGGCGGCGAGCATCGTGGCGGCGGACCGGGCGGCGCTCGACGCGCCCGAAGGTCAGTATCGCAACGAATTCGCCGTCGAGCGCGGTTCGAAGAAGCGCATTCTGTCGAGCAACCGCGTGGTCGCGCGCAACCACAAGAACGAGCCGGAATTTCTGATCGCATTGTTCGACGATGTCACCGACCGCAGATCGCTTTCCCATGAGCTGGAAAATACCAAGAAGTTTCTCGAGCTGGTCGTCGACAACATTCCGGTCTCGCTGACCGTCGAGCGCGTCAGCGACGGGCGATACCTGCTCGCCAACCGCGGCGCCGAGACCATCCTCAACCGGAGTCGCGAGGAAGCCACCGGCTTGACCGCGGCGGATATTTTCAACCCGCGGGAAGCCAAGCTGATCATCGCGCGCGACGAGGCGGCGATCAGGAAGCGCGGCCTGCTCACCGAGGAACACCCGATCAGCACCAAGGACGGACTGCGGCTGTTCCTGACGCGCCGCATGACCGTGGTCGACGATGCGGGCCAGCCGCAATATCTGATCAAGACCCATGAGGACGTCACCGACCGCCGGCAGACCGAGTCGCGCATGGCCCACATGGCGTATCATGACGGCCTGACCGATCTGCCGAATCGCGCGGCATTCCTGCAGGCCCTGGCGCAGATGATCGAGGCCTGCGGAGGCACCAACGAGGAATTCGCGGTGCTGTCCATCGACCTCGACGGCCTGAAGGAAATCAACGACGTGTTCGGTCATGCGACCGGGGACAAATTGCTTATCGAAGTGGCGCGCCGCATCCAGGCTTCGGCGCGCGGCGGGGTTGTGGCGCGGCTTTCGGGTGACGAGTTCGGACTGATCATCGACGGCAAGCAGCCCGTCGCCGGGATGCTGCTGGCCGAAAAGCTCGCTGAAATCCTGGCCGAGGAGTTCCTGATCGAAGGCAAATCGGTTCGTACCGGCGTGACGACGGGCATCTCGATATTTCCGCACAATGGCGCCGACGCAGCTTCCCTGCTTGCGAACGCCGGTGCGGCGCTGTTTCGCGCCAAAGCGAAATCGCGCGGCTCGATCAGCATCTATGAGCCCGAGATGGATCAGCAGATTCGCGATCGCCGCGTGCTGCACCAGGACCTCTCGGCCGCAATCAGGAACGGCGAACTCTCGCTGTATTATCAGCCGCAGGCGAAGTCGGGCCAGACCGTGGCCTCGAGCGAAATCATCGGCTTCGAGGCGCTGGCGCGATGGCTGCACCCGGTGCGCGGCTTCGTGCCGCCCTCCGATTTCATCCCGATCGCGGAAGAGAGCGGCCTGATCGTCGAGATGGGCGGATGGATTCTGCGCGAAGCCTGCCGCGAGGCCGCCTCATGGCCGATGCCGCTGCAGGTCGCGGTCAATCTGTCGCCGGCGCAGTTCATGCACGGCGACGTCGTCAGTCTGGTGCATTCGATCCTTCTCGAAACCGGGCTGGCGCCGGGCCGGCTCGAACTCGAGATCACCGAGGGCGTGCTGATCGAGGATTTCGATCGCGGCCTCGCGCTGCTGCGGCGGCTGAAAGCGCTCGGCGTGCGCATTTCGATGGACGATTTCGGCAGCGGTTATTCCTCGCTGAGCTATCTGCAGGCGTTTCCATTCGACAAGATCAAGATCGATCGCGCTTTCGTCGTGAATCTCGGCCGCAATCCGCAATCGGCGGCGATCGTCCGCGCCGTTATCGGCCTCGGTCACGGCTTGGAGATGTCGATCGTCGCCGAGGGCGTGGAAACCCAGGAGCAACTCGGCTTCCTCGCCGAGGTGGGCTGCGACGCGGTGCAGGGCTATTATATCGGCAAGCCTCTGCCGATCGGACAATACGCCGCGCTGGTCGGCCGTCACGATGGCAATACTGTGGAGCTCACGCGCAAGACCGGCTAGATCCCAGCTCCGAGCAGATAAGAACCGGCCCTGCCTTCTGTTTGACGCGTTTTCCTGACGCGAACCGCTAGCCCTTCGCTCGAAAACGCCATGGTCCGGGGATGGCGGACTACGACCTTATCATCGGCGGCTTGAACGGCGGCAGCGTGGCACGCGACGCCGCGGGGCGCTCAAAACTGGCCTGACCATGAGCCCGCAGAATCGCGAGTCGCTGGCCGCGTCGATGACGAGGCGGGGTGATGGAGGCCGATAATAATGCGGCCATCCACAGCGCCGCGGTTGAGCCGGAGCTGTTCCGCCGCTAGCTTGCGGCAACGATGGGGCAGGCCGGGATCATGACTGACGACGCAGCGAAGGCCGCATGGGATGCGGATTCGCCAAAACGCGAGCCGCGACCCGCGGCCGACATGCCGCTGCTGCGCATCGACGCGGTGGTGAAGAAGTTCGGCGGCTTCCGTGCCGTGGACCGGCTGTCGCTCGACATCCGCTCCGGGGAATTTTTCGCCCTGCTCGGCCCGAGCGGCTGCGGCAAGACCACGCTGTTGCGGATGCTCGCAGGTTTCGAGACGCCGGACGAGGGCCGCATCCTGCTGGACGGCAAGGACATCGCCCAGATGCTGCCGCATCAGCGCCCGGTCAACATGATGTTTCAGAACTACGCGCTGTTTCCCCATCTTGACGTCCGCGACAATATCGCGTTCGGGCTGAAGCGCGCCCGCATGCCGCGTCCCGAGCTCGATCGCCGCGTCGCCGAGATGGTTGCGCTGGTCAAGCTCGAGGGTCTCGAGAAGCGCAAGCCCGATCAGCTCTCCGGCGGTCAGAAGCAGCGGGTGGCGCTGGCGCGGTCGCTGGCGCGGCGGCCGCAGGTGCTGCTGCTCGACGAGCCGCTCGCGGCCCTCGACAAGAAGCTGCGCGAAAGCACCCAGCTCGAACTGATGGAGCTGCAGCGGCGGCTTGGCCTGACCTTCATCATCGTCACCCACGATCAGGAAGAGGCGATGACGGTGGCCGGGCGGATTGGCGTGATGGATGCCGGCCGCCTCGAACAGGTCGCGACGCCGCGCGAGCTCTACGAGGCGCCCGGTTCGCGCTGGGTCGCCGAATTCGTCGGTGACGTCAATCTGTTCGAGGGGCAGGTCGAATCGCGCGAGAACGGCAGGCTGGCGATCGCCACGCGCGACGCCGGAACCGTCCATGTCGCGGAACCGCGGCAGCCGGTCGCGAAGGCCAGCGTCTGCGTCGCGATCCGCCCGGAAAAGGTCAAGCTGGCGCGCCGCGGCCCGGCGTCGGACGCGGTCAATACGCATGCGATCAACCGGCTGGAGGGGGTCGTGATCGATGTCGGCTATCTCGGCGGCCTGACCACCTACAAGGTCAAGCTCGACAGCGGCGCCGTGCTGCGCTCGTCGATGGCCAATACCGCGCGGCTCGACGTCGACGCCTATAGCGCGAGCCAGCGCGTGGTGGCGTGGTTCACGCCCGACGATTGCGTGGTGCTCGAGCAATGAGCGCGCCATCCGTCTTCACCCGCCCGGCGCGGCTGGCCGCGATCGCGCCTTATCTGTGGATGGTGCTGTTCTTTCTGGTGCCGTTCGGCTTTGTCCTGAAGATCAGCCTGTCGCAGACCGCGATCGCGCAACCGCCCTACACCCCGGTGTTCGATTTGACGGCAGGGTGGGCGGCGATCAAGGCGGCCTTCGCCGCGCTCTCGGTCGACAATTTCAGGCTGCTGGTCACCGACGACCTTTATGTCCTCTCCTATCTGCGCAGCCTCGTGGTCGCGGTGGTCTCGACCTCGATCCTGCTCGCGATCGGCTACCCCATCGCCTATGGCATGGCGCGGCTGCCGCGCGGCTTGCAGAGCGTGGCGATGATGCTGGTGATCGTGCCGTTCTGGACCTCGTTTTTGATCCGCATCTATGCCTGGATCAACATCCTGCAGCATGACGGCCTGCTCAACCAGATCCTGCTTAAGCTGCATCTGGTCGCCGCGCCGGTGGTGTGGCTCTCGACCGACAGCGCGATGTATCTCGGCATCGTCTACTCCTATCTGCCGTTCATGATCCTTCCGCTCTACGCAACGCTGGCCAAAATGGACCCGGCGCTGTTGGAGGCGGCCGGCGATCTCGGCAGCTCGCCGGCCCGCGCGTTCTGGCTGGTGACGTTTCCGCTGTCGCTGCCCGGCGTGGCTGCGGGCGCGCTGCTGTGCTTCATTCCCATCGTCGGCGAATTCGTGATTCCCGATCTGCTGGCGGGTTCCGACTCGCTGATGATCGGCCAGACGCTGTGGCTGGAATTCTTCACCAACAAGGATTGGCCGGTGGCGTCCGCCGCCGCGATCGTCCTGCTTCTCCTGCTGCTGGCGCCGCTGGTGCTGTACGACCGCCTGCAGCGCCGCCAGCTCGAGGCCGCGCGATGATGACGCGCGGATCGCACCCGCTCTCCCGCTTCAACATCGCCGCGCTGGCGCTGGGTCTGGTGTTTCTGTATCTGCCGATCGTGATCCTCGTGATCTATTCGTTCAACGCTTCAAGGCTGGTGACGGTGTGGGGCGGCTGGTCGCTGCGCTGGTACGGCGAATTCTTCAACGACCAAGCCATGCTGGATGCCGCCTGGATGAGCGTGCGCGTGGCGGCGAGCTCGGCGACGCTGGCGACGCTGCTCGGCACGCTGGCCGCGGTGGCGCTGTCGCGGGCTGCCTCCTTCAAGGGGCGTATGCTGTTTTCCGGCATGCTCTATGCGCCGCTGGTGATGCCCGAGGTCATCACCGGGCTGTCGCTGCTGCTGTTGTTCGTGGCGCTCGACGCCGGGCGCGGCTTCTGGACCGTGACCATCGCCCACACCACGCTGACCATGTGCTTTGTCGCGGTCGTGGTGCAGTCGCGCCTCGGCGCGATCGATTCGACCCTCGAGGAGGCGGCGATGGATCTCGGATGCGATCCCCTGCGCGCGTTCCTGGCGGCGACGCTGCCCCTGATCCTGCCCTCGATCGCGGCCGGCTGGATGCTGGCGTTCACGCTGTCGCTCGACGACCTCGTGATCGCGAGCTTCACCACCGGCCCGGGTTCGGCGACGCTGCCGATCCGGATCTATTCGGAGGTGCGGCTCGGCGTGAAGCCCGAGATCAACGCCATCTGCACGCTGATCATCGGATTGATCGCGGTGGTGATCGTGGTGGCCTCGCTGGCCGCGAAACTGTCGAATGCGCGGGCCGAGAGCGCCGCGCCGCTGTGACCCGTCCGTCATTGCGAGGAGCGTAAGCGACGAAGCAATCCATATCACGTTGCGCGGCACGATGGATTGCTTCGCGGAGCCTGTCATCGGGCGCGCATTCGCGCGACCCGTTGGCTCGCAACGGCGGCTCCCCCATCACGACTTCACCGCGCCGGCGGTCAGGCCGCCGACCATGTAGCGGCGGAAGGCGTAGTAGATCGCGGCCGGCGGCAGCGCGTAGATGAAGCCGGTGGTCATCAACAGCTCCCACGGCGAATCGTCGGCGGAAAGGAAATTGCCGAGCGCCACCGGCAGCGTGATCTCCTTGTCGTTCGACAACAGCAGGAACGCGTAGAGATATTCGTTCCAGGCCAGCAGCACGGCATAGGTGCCGATCGCCACCAGCGACGGCATCATCAGCGGAAGGTAGACCAGCCGGAAAATCTGCAGGGCGGTGGCGCCGTCCATGACCGCGGCCTCGTCGAGCTCGACCGGCAGCTTGTCGGAGGCCTGCTTCAAGACCCAGATCGCGTAGGGCGAGGCGATGGTCACCATCGCCAGGATCAGCGCCCAGTGGCTGTTGAGCAGCCCGTAATTGCCCATGGTGCGGTACATCGGCACCGCGAGGAACGCCGCCGGGATGAAATAGGTGAACAGCGCGAGATTCATCACCCAGCGGCCGCCGGGAACGCGCAGCCGCGAGATCGAGAACGCGGCGAAGGTGGCGATCAGGAGCGTCAGCGCGCCGACCGCGACCGCGATCACGGTCGAATTCCAGAACTGGACCCAGAAATCCCGCAGGAAATAATGCTGCTGGTAAAACACGATGTGGAAGTTGTGCAGGGTCGGATGGGTCGGCCACAACTTGCCGGAGAAGGCGTCTTCCTTCGGCGAGATCGCGAACAGGAACATGTGGTAGATCGGAATCATGGTCCAGATGAAGACGGGGATGCCGATCAGCAGCAGCCGCGCCTCGGTGCCGACGTCGCGCAGGGTTATGTCCCGTAAGGATGCGAGCTTCATCGCGACAACCGTTTCATCATGAAATAGATCAGCGGCGCCACCAGCGGCAGCGCGCAGACGATCGAGGCCATCGCGAGGCTGAGCTGGTCGAGTCTGAGATAGCGGATGCCGAGGGTGGCCAGCACATGGGTGAGATCGGCGGGGCCGCCGCCGGTCAGCAGATAGACGCTGTTGAAGTCGCCGAGCGTCCAGATCATCGAGAGCAGCGTGCAGGTGACATAGAGCGTCTGCATCGACGGCCAGGTGACGAAGCGGAATTTCTGCCACCGGCTGGCGCCGTCGACCTCGGCCGCCTCGAACAGGTCCTGCGAGATCGCCAGCCGTCCGGTCATCAGGATCAGGGTCCAGAACGGCAGCGATTTCCAGATGTGGACGCCGATCGCCATCGTCAGCGCCACCGCCGGATCGTTCAGCCAGTTCGGCCCGTCATCGCCGGTGAAGCGGAAGATCAGCTGGTTGACCACGCCCCATTCCGGATTGAGCATGAAGCGCACCGACAGGATGGTCGGGATCGAGGGCATCGCCCAGGGCAGGATGAACAGCACCGACAGCCATTTGATCCAGCTCCGCTGTTGCACGAAGAAGCCGGACAGAAACAGCGCGATCAGCATTTTGAAATTGATGCCGATGACGAGGAAGATCAGCGTATTGACGGCGGCGCGGGCGAAGATCGGGTCGTGGTAGAGCGCCACGTAGTTCGACGGCGCGCGCGCCAGCCACAGCCCGTAGCCGACCGGATAGACCACGAACGCCAGGAACACCAAGAGATAGGGCGTCAGCATCACGATGCCCCAGACCTGCGGCGCCGACAGCCGCGCCGACGGCGGCGCTGAGGGGATGTCGGAAGCGGACAGCGTGATCGCCATGGTTGCTACTCTTGACGTTTAAACCTCGCCCCGCTTGCGGGGAGAGGTCGGCGCG
>JBAVEE010000881.1:0-1691 GCA_049587575.1 Bradyrhizobium sp. | reverse complement strand
GCCGCCATCACAACCACGGGCGTGATCAGCACGATGGCGACCGAACTGTCGCTGAAACTTCGCCACAACATCAGCGCCGGCGGCACCAGATAGAGCAGCTGCATCAGGCTCTGCGACACCAGCCAGGGATCGCGTCGCAGCAGCATGAATTCTTTCCAGCGCAATGCCCGTTGCCGCGTGCCCTTGCGAAACGCCCTTGCACCGGAGCGACGATGGGAGGGCGCGGCGTTTGCCGAAGCGCGGGCCGCCGTGTCGGCAAACCTCGCCGAGAAGATCGCCATCACGGCGCCGAGTAGCAGAAGACCAGAAGCCAGCAACAGCAGCAGCGCCTCGCCGTCGCCGAGCGCCGCGCGTGCCGGCCACCAGATGATGCTGCGGGCATCAGGCGCAAACGCCGCGGCAGCGTCCGAGGTCAGCACCGCGAACCGCGATAGCGTGCCGTAGGACAGGATAGCTGCGACCTGCAGCGCAATCACGAAGCCGGCGCCGATGATGGCCGCGAGAATTTGGGCGACCAGCCGGGTTCGGCTGGGGCCGATCGTCTGGAACAGCATGATGGTCACCGCGATTCCCGCCGCCGCGGCAGTGAGCCCGATGGCGGTGACGACACCGTAGGCCGCGAGCCATCTGAAGCCGCCGCCGAGTACGAGAACGTCGATGAACGGCGTCGAGAACAACAGCGCCATGGCGGTGACCGACAGCGCGATCGCGGCGAGGCGTACCGAAAACACCTCGGCCAACTGGGCCGGCGAGGACATGATCAGGTCGAGATCGGCGCGGGCATAAAACACCCGCGTCACGGATTCGATCGCCTGCGACAACATCAGGGCCCACGCCAGGAATATCGTCGCGGTGATGACGATGAGCGCGGATGTGTCGGGCGGCGCCTGCAGGTCGGCATATCTTCCGATCACGGCATATGCCGGCAGATGCATCAGCGCGGCAAAGATCAGCAGGCCGATGATCGCTGCGCGCTTTCGGCCGCGCCGGCCGGCCGTCATCATCGCGAGCCATTCGCGCCATGCCAGCCGGATTTCGTGCCGGGCAAACCAGGTCAGCGCGGTCGAACTCATGCAGCGGCGGCTTCGGTGTCGACCAGGGCGATGAACATGTCCTCGAGGCTGGTGTCGTTTTTCCCGTTCTGCTGGCGCAGCTCCGCCAGCGTGCCTTCGGCGACAAGCCGTCCCGCCGCGATGACGCCGATGCGGTCGGCCATGCGTTCGGCCACTTCCAGGATATGCGTGGTCATGATGACGGTGCAGCCGGCGCGCACGCGTTCTCCGAGCAATCCCTTGACGTGACGGGCGGAAACGGCGTCGAGGCCGGTAAGCGGTTCGTCCAGGATAATCAGGCGGGGATGGTGTACCAGCGCTCCCGCCAGCGCGACTTTCTGGCGCATGCCTTTGGAAAATCCCTCGCAGCGCTCGTGCAGGTTCGGTTCCAGGCCGAGCGAGGCGAGCAGATCGCGCGCGGATGGTTCTGCGACCGACGGATCGATGCCCCAGAGCCCGGCGACGAATTCGAGGTACTCCAGCGGGGTCAGCTTGTCGTAGATCATCGGCTCGTCGGATACCCATGCCGTGATCTGCTTGGCGGCGACCGGGTCGTTGAGCGCATCGATACCGAGTATGGAAACGGATCCGGCGTCGGGCCGTAACAGCCCGGCCACCATACGCAAGGTGGTCGTCTTG
>JBAVEE010000880.1:0-1628 GCA_049587575.1 Bradyrhizobium sp. | reverse complement strand
GCCATCTTGACATATATGTAAGCTCTAGCTTACCGTTAGTCATGGCTTACGGAAATGCTTTGGCGGTGCTTGCGGACCCGACGCGGCGGAAGGTGTTCGAGCGCCTGCGCGCCGGGCCGCGTCCGGTGAACATCCTCGCTGCGGGGTTGCCGGTTTCGCGGCCGGCGGTGTCGCAACACCTGAAAGCATTGAAGGACGCCGGCCTGGTCGAAGAGCGCAGCGAGGGCGTCCGGCGGATCTATTCGCTGCGGCGCGAGGGCCTGGTGGAATTGCGCACCTGGCTGGACAGCTTCTGGGGCGACGCGCTGGAAGCATTCAGGCTCGAAGCCGAAAAATCCCACAACGCCAAAGGAAGCAAGTGAATGAATGAAATGGCCGTCATCGCGCCCGTGCGCAAAACCGTTCGCGTCAAGGCGCCGATTGCGCACGCCTTCGACGTCTTCACCAGCGGTCTCACGCGCTGGTGGCCGTTCGATTACGGCGTCGGCAAGAAACCCATCCAGAAAGTCTTGATGGAGCCGCGTCTTGGCGGACGTTGGCTCGAAATTTCGGAGGACGGCGCCGAGACCACCGTGGCCACCATCACGGTTTGGGAGCCGCCGCATCGTCTGGTGATGCTCTGGCAGGTCAACACCCAATGGAAGCCGGACCCGACCATGAAGTCGGAAGTCGATGTGCGCTTCGCCGCTGACGGCCCCGACGCCACCAATGTCGAGCTTTTGCATCACAAATTCGAGACCATGGGCGCGGAGGCCGGGGCTTCGCTGCGCAAGGACGTCGACGGCGGCTGGCCGGGCCTGATCGCGCGCTACGCGCAGGAAGCCGAGCGGAGCCGAAATCAAGACAACGCAACCCAACAGCCGTGAGCGAGGAGATCGTCATGCCGGAATTTGCAGTCCATACCGTTCCCGGTAGCCCGTTTGCACGCTCGGTGCTTGCCGCCCTGGAAGAGAAGGGGGCGACCTATCGGCTTTCACCGCTGAAGCCGGGCACTTTGCAATCGCCTGAGCACGTCTCCCGCCATCCCTTTGGCCGGGTGCCGGTGCTCGAACACAACGGCTTCAGCCTTTACGAGACCCAGGCCATCCTGCGCTACCTCGACCGGGTGCTGCCGACGCCCCCGCTCACCCCGGCCGATCCCGAGCGCGCCGCGCGAATGGATCAGGTGATGAATAGCAACGACTGGTATCTGTTCCACGGCGTCGGCAACGTCATCATCTTCCACCGTGTGGTGGGGCCGCGGATCATGGGGCTCAAGCCCGATGAGGCCGCGATCGAAGCCGCGATGCCCAAGGCGCGCACGGTGTTCGCCGAACTTGCGCGGCTGCTGGGCGAGCAATCCTATTTTGCCGGCGAGGCGATGTCGCTCGCGGACCTTTTGGTGGCGCCGGGCGTAGCCTTCTTCACCGCGACGCCGGAGTGGGCTGAACTTGGGGCGCCGCATGCCAATCTGGTGGCGTGGCTGGCGCGAATGGAGGCGCGGCCGAGCATGAAGGCCACAACCTGGGAGCGGGTATCGCAGATGGCGACAGCGGCCTGAGCAAACGCCGCGCGGGATATTACGCCGGCACCACCTTGCTTGTGCGAACGTTGGGATTCGAACCCGGCTGGTTCAGCCCTCATCCTCG
>JBAVEE010000879.1:0-7072 GCA_049587575.1 Bradyrhizobium sp. | reverse complement strand
CGCTGGAGTGGTGCGAGAACGAGCTCATCGCGCAGCATCAGGGCCGCGAGCAGGAAGAAGCCTCCCTGCATGACTGGTTCACCCGGATCCTCGGCTCCGAGCAAGACGCCGCGGGATTGATCCCTCGCTGCCGGCGCCTGGAGGTCGGCGCCGGCGAAGTTATCGTCAGCGCCGGCGATGCCGCCGATTCGATGCATTTCATCCTGGACGGACGCGTCGGGATCATGGTTCCCGCGGGCGAAGGCGGCACGACGCGGGTGCGAAGCCTCGGCCGCTATACCACCATCGGCGAAATGGGCCTCGTCTCGCAGGCGCCGCGCAGCGCCACGATCCAGGCCGAGGCCGCGAGCATTCTCTACGTCTTGAGCGCGCATCAATTCGAGGCCCTCAAGGCCGAAAATCCCCTGCTCGGCCAGAAGCTGCTGACCTATTTCGTCGCCGTGATGGCCGAGCGCCTGACCTTCGCCAACCGCATGATCACGGTACTCAGAAGATAGCTGGGGGAGCGGCGTCCCTTGTCCGGTCAGGCTGGTCGATCTGATCCAGCGCGAGCAGCAATGACGCGACACGGTTGGCGGAGGAGGCCCACTCCGCAAGACGGGCATAATTGTCGGTGAACCAGTTGAACGCGGTCTGCACGACGACGAACGCAGCGGCCGCCTGAACCACTTCCCCGAGGCTCATCGTCCCCACAAGATATTTCGGGGTGCACAGCAGCAGGCCGATCACGGGCGTCACCAGGAGGCTCGAATACGTGACCACCGTCATCCGCATCAACTGCCACATATAGATCCGCCAGATGGCGATCACCGCCTTCAATGGCGCGCCGATGACCTGACGCGCGTCCTTCTTGCCGGCCGGCACGGTTCTCCCTTCGCCGCTCTCGCGCAGATGCGTGCCGATCGACCTCAACTCAGCCTCGGTCCGCTTGTTTTCCTCTATCACGCGTGTCAGGTGGCGGGCGATCAGGAAGATGCCGGCCGAAAGCAGCGCGGAATAAACGATCACCGCGATGACGAGGTAGCCGGGAATGTTCAGGACGAAACCCGCGAGGTCAATGCGCAGGCCGTCTCCCACCGACCAGAGAATTCCGATGAAGGCCACGGCATTGAGCAGCGACTGGAACAGCCCGAGCACGAGGTCGACCGGCAGATCGGTCGCAATCCTGGCGTCTTCGGCGATGCGGAATTCCGGACTGTCGTAGTCTCCGGACACCAAACCGAGCCGGACATAGCGATCATCCTTCAGCCAATAGTCATAGAGGTGGTTGCTGAGCCACGCGCGCCACGTGCGCTGCATGGTCATGCGGGCCCAGACCGAAAAGACCGAGAGCCCGAGACTGGCCGCAGCCAGGGGGACAAATCGCAATGCCTGGACCCAAAGTCTGGCGGCGTCCCGGCGCTCGATCGCGTTGAAGAAGTCGCGATTCCAGTAATTCAGCGCGTACTGCGTCAGTAATTGCAGGAGCACGGTAGCAATTAGCACGGCCACCAGAAGCCAGGCCCGCCATGCCCTTGGGCCGCGCCAATACCCGGAAGCGCTTCGCCAGAACCGGGAAAGAAGCAGCTTCTCGTCAGGAGCGAAGTAGGGCCGCCGCAGCATGTTTCTATTCGGTTGCATCGGCCGCGCGATGGCGCCGAATGACGCTTGGCCGAAATGGATATTGATCAAAATTACGCGATCTGCGACGATCCAGTTTGACCTGAGTCAAAGGGAAGTCGGCAACGAGCCCGAGCGCGTTGAGTCGGCCGGCGCGAGACCCTGTGCTTGTCGACCGCCCCCAGGCCAGTGCGGTCCTTCACCAGCGTCCGGGAGAACGTCATGCGTGAATTCTGGTGTGCGGCGACCCTCGCGGCCGTGGCGGTGCTCGGACCTTGCGCGCCGGGCAGGGCCCAGGAAGATGCGGACCAAAAATTGGGCAGGGTGCATTTTGCGACATCGTGCAACGAGACGGCGCAACGCCGGTTCGATCGCGCGATGCGATACCAGCACTCGTTCTGGTATGCGGAATCCATGGAAATTTACCAGGAAGCAATCAAGGCCGACCCGGAATGCGCCATCGGCTATTGGGGCATCGCGCTGTCGTTGCTCGGCAACCCCCACGGCGCGATACCGGCGCCAAACCTTCAGCCCGGACTTGCGGCGATCGAGAAGGCGAAAGCCGTCGGCGCCAAAACCGAGCGCGAGCGCGACTACATCGACGCGCTGGCGGTGATGTATGTTGACTACGACAAGACCCCGCAACCCGCGCGCGTGCAATCCTACCTGAAGGCGATGGAGGCGCTGGCGGCAAAATATCCCGACGACGACGAAGCGCAAATCTTCTATGCCATCACCCTGAATGTGGCGGCGTCGCCCGCCGACAAGACCTACGCCAACCAGCTCAAGGGAGCCGCCATCCTAGAGCCGATCTGGCAGCGGCAACCTCAGCACCCCGGCGTCGCCCACTATCTGATCCATCTGTATGACTATCCGGCGATCGCCGCCAAAGGCCTCCCCGCGGCGCTGCGCTATTCCAAGATCGCGCCGAACTCGCCGCATGCGCAGCACATGCCGTCGCACATTTTCACGCGGGTCGGTTACTGGAAGGAATCGATTGCGGCGAACCTGGCTTCGGTGCAGGCCGCAAAGGCCAATAGCGAGCGCGGCGAGCAGCTGCATGGACAGGATTATCTGGTCTACGCCTATCTGCAGCTCGGTCGGGACAGCGAGGCGCACAACGTAATTGACGAAATCGAGGCCGCACAGCCCGATCCCGATTCCTTCGGCGGGGTTTTTTCGCGGTCCGCCTCGCCAGCGCGCTACATGGTGGAACGCGGTGACTGGAAAGGCGCGGCCAATCTCGACGTCAAACCGGGCAAATTTCCGCAAGTGATGGCGATCACCCATTTCGCGCGCGCAATCGGCGCCGCGCGTTCCGGCGATCCGGCCGCCGCCAGGGTTGATGTCGCCAGGCTTGCGGAAATTCGTGACAGCCTGCGTGAAGCGAAGAACAATTATTGGGCCGGCCAAGTCGACGTCCAGCAGCAGGCGGCAAATGCCTGGGTGCTTTACGCGGACGGCAAATATGACGACGCATTGAAGGCGATGAGTGCGGCCGTCGATGCCGAGGACAAGACCGAAAAAGCGCCGGTCACCCCCGGGCCGCTGGCGCCGGCACGGGAATTATACGGTTTCATGCTGCTGGATCGCGGCATGGCGAAGGAGGCTCTGGCGGCGTTCGAGGCCACGATGGCGAAGGAGCCTAACCGCTTCAACGGCTATGTCGGCGCCGCAAGGGCAGCCCAGGCGCTGGGCGACACCGTGAAGGCGAAAGCGGCTTATGAGAAGCTGGTCGCGCTGGCGGCCGGCTCCGACTCCGATCGGCCGACGCTTGCCGCGGCCCGGGCATTCGTCGCAAGCAATCAGGCCGGCAGTCAAAGCCGATAGCGGGAGCCATGAAGCGAATCACCGTTATTGCAGGAATAGCTGGCTTCGGACTCGGCGCGCTCGCCGGGGCGGCGGCATTCTTCGCATGGCCGATACCGGGCCATGGCACGGCGGCGGCACCGCCAGGCCATCCGAAGTTTTCGGAAATGCAATGGCCCTACCCGGCCGACGAATGGGGCAAGGGCAAAGCCTTCCGCTGCGATGCGGCGGACTGCGGAGTGGAGGTCAGTCTTTATATCCGGGCCAAGATCGGCTTTTGCAACTGCAAGACCGGCGTTTCCGATGACGCCGAACTCGAGCGCCTCAGCGACTTCCGGCTGATGGGCGAAACGCCTTCCGTGCTGGGGCCGGGCCGCCCAATCAATGTCGCGTGGATGAAGGGCCGCAGCCGGGCCTATGCGGTCGCCGGCCCCTATCGCGCGCCGAACTCGGCGCTGTCGGTGGCGTTCAACGACCGCTGCGACGCCGTCGTCGCCACCGCGGTGGTCGACCACGACCATCCCGGGACGATCGAGCCCAGTATCGTCGACTTCCTCAACAGCAAGGTCATCGTGCACTGGGCCGAAGTCACGCTTGGTCTTTAGGGCCGCGCCGTCCGCGCATGGCGATACGCCGTCAAACCCCCGCCATCATCACATATTTGATCTCGACATATTCTTCCATGCCGTGATGCGAGCCTTCGCGGCCGAGGCCGGATTCCTTGACGCCGCCGAAGGGTGCTACTTCCGTCGTGATCAGGCCGGTGTTGACGCCGACCATGCCGGACTCCAGCGCTTCGGCGACCCGCCAGACCCGGCCGAGATCGCGCGAATAGAAATACGAGGCCAGCCCGAACGGCGAATTGTTGCACATCGCGATCACGTCGGCCTCGTCCTTGAAACGGAACACCGGCGCCAGCGGCCCAAAGGTTTCTTCCCGCGACACCAGCGCATCGGGCGCAACGTTGGCGAGCACCGTCGGTTCGAAGAAGGTGCCGCCGAGCGAATGGCGTTTGCCGCCGGTGACGACCCTGGCGCCGCCCTTCACCGCGTCGGCGATGTGCCGCTCGACCTTGTCGACCGCTTCCATGTTGATCAGCGGCCCCTGCGTCACGCCCTGCCCGGTGCCGTCGCCGATCTTCAAGGCCGCGACCTTCTTCGAGAGCTTCTCGACGAACGCATCGTAGATCTTGTCCTGGGCGTAGAGGCGGTTGGCGCAGACGCAGGTCTGGCCCATGTTGCGATATTTGGACACCATCGCGCCTTCGACGGCGGCGTCGATATCGGCGTCGTCAAACACCACGAACGGCGCGTTGCCGCCGAGCTCCAGTCCGAGCTTCTTCACCCCGGCCGACGCCTGCCGGTACAGGATCTTGCCGACCTCGGTAGATCCGGTGAAGCCGACGAAGCGCACCGCGGGATGTTCGCACAAAACCTTGCCGATCGGCGGCGCGTCGCCGGTGACGATGTTGAACACGCCCTTCGGCACGCCCGCCTTCTCGGCCAGCGCCGCCAGCGCCAGGGCGCTGAGCGGCGTTTCGTTGGCGGGCTTGAGCACCACGGTGCAGCCGGCGGCCAGCGCCGGCGACACCTTGCGGGTGATCATCGAATTCGGGAAGTTCCACGGCGTGATCGCGCCGCAGACGCCGATCGGCTGCTTGATCGCGAGCAGCCGCGCATCCGCCCGCTGCGTCGGAATGGTCTCGCCATAGACGCGGCGCGCCTCCTCGGCGAAAAATTCGACATAGGCGCCGCCGATATCGACCTCGCCGAGCGCCTCGGCCAGCGGCTTGCCCTGCTCGGACGTCAGGATCAGCGCCAGGTCCTCGCGGTTGGCGACGATCAGCTCGAACCATTTGCGCAGGATATTGGAGCGCTGCTTGGCGGTGAATTTCGCCCAGGCGGGAAATGCCCGCTCGGCGGCTTCGACCGCGTGGGTGGCATCCGCGGCGCTCATCTGCGGCACCTTCGCAAGCTCGGCGCCGGTGGCCGGATTGATGACGGGATGGACCGGCGCGCCGACCCAGGCGCCGTCGATGAAGCAATGCTCGCGCAGCAGCGAGGAGTCCTTCAGGCGATCGCGCAACGATGGCGCGGAGGATGGCGTGGGGCGTGCTGCGGCGGCGGTCGGGGTCATGGCGTCACTCCTGGGATTTTCTGACTATTGGTTCGATTATAGGCCTGAACCAGCCGCAATGCACCGGCGATGCGCCAGCCAACCCTGCTCGTCATTCCGGGATGATCAGGCCGCGCCGCTCATGTAGGTTTCGCGGCGGCCGATCATGCGTTCGGCCGCGGCCTTGGCGTCCGCCTTGGTGGACGTCGCGCAGGTGCGATATTCGAGGTCCGGCATTTCGGCCGGCTCGCGCCGCCCGAACCACGATCTGGAACCGACCGGCAGCAGCGCCAGCGCCTGGGCGACGTTGTCGACCGCGCCGAACGAGTGCAGCGCGCCGGTCGAGGCATAGCGAACTTCGTAGATGCCCGGAGAAATCGGCGCTTCGATATTTTCGCCGCGCGCGGCCCGTGGATACCGCCGCCATTCACTCCAGGTCGAGATCATCTGACACCCCTCTTGGCAACCAATCTTGGCAATTAATGCCGCAATCAACCGATCCAGCCCTTCCGCCGGATCCGACATTTATACCGGGATCTGAACGCCTTGCTAAAAAATCCGTTCCGAATTGATGCTTTGACGATATCGCCGATCGACCGGAAGGTCGGCGACCATGCGGCCAGATTTCCCGCAAATTATGGCAAGTGTGGCCATTCGATCCTCCCATCCCCAGCCGTCGATCACGAGATCGCGACCGGCGGGCTTTTTCGGGGGCTCTTGCCGGAACAAGGGTCCGGGGGGAAGATCGCCCGCTTCAAAAAATAACCCGACAACAATCTGGAGGTGACCCCATGCAGAGCAAAGCC
This sequence comes from Bradyrhizobium sp., assembly GCA_049587575.1. Lineage (GTDB taxonomy): Bacteria > Pseudomonadota > Alphaproteobacteria > Rhizobiales > Xanthobacteraceae > Bradyrhizobium. The sequence goes on along the minus strand of JBAVEE010000879.1, from coordinate 743 downwards.
GAGATCGATCAGGTGCTGCGCCGGAAAAGCGACGCCAGGGAAATTCCCGGCGTGGTCGCCATCGCCGCCACCGGCAAGGAGGTGATCTATCAGGGCGCGTTCGGCAAACGCGACCTGTCGAAGGACGACGCCATGACGCCGGACAGCGTTTTCTGGATCGCCTCGATGACCAAGGCGATCACAAGCGCCGCCGCCATGCAGCTGGTCGAGCAGGGCAAGCTGTCGCTCGACGCGCCGATCGGCAAGGTGTTGCCCGATCTCGCCGCGCCGCAGGTGCTCGAGGGCTTCGACGCCAACGGCGAGCCGAAGCTGCGGCCGGCGACCAGGGAGATCACGCTGCGCCACCTGATGACCCACACCGCCGGCTTCTGCTACAACATGTGGAACGGCGACATGGTGCAGTATCTGGAAAAGACCGGCCTTCCCGCCGTCACGACCTGCAAGAACGACGCGCTGAAATTGCCGCTGGTGACCGACCCCGGCACGCGCTGGGAATACGGCATCAATATCGACTTCGTCGGCAAGGCGGTCGAGGCGGTGAGCGGCAAGCGGCTCGATGCCTGCCTGCGCGATCAGCTGTTCGCCCCGCTCGGCATGACCGACACCGGTTTCAAAATCGGAGAATCGCAACGCAAGCGCCTGGTCGCCATGCACGGCCGCGGACCCGACGGATCGCTGGCGCCGATTCCGTTCGAACTCGAACAGGAGCCGGAATTCCACATGGGCGGCGGCGGCCTCTACGG
>JBAVEE010000878.1:0-2661 GCA_049587575.1 Bradyrhizobium sp. | reverse complement strand
CTGCACGGCAGCTTTGTGCTGGTGCGCATGCGTCGCGACCGAAATGGGAGCAAGCGCACCAACTGGCTGCTGATCAAACATCGCGACGAATATGCCCGGGAAGGCAAGGCCAATAATGTGCTCGATGCTGACCGATCGGTCGCCTCCGGCCGGACCATGGATCAGATCGCCGCAGGCAAAGGCAAGGCGCCAAAGCCGTTCATGATGGCGAAGTCCAAACGCGCCAGCGCCGATGCGGTGTGGCATTCGAACCGCAGCGAAGCCGTCACATCGCCCGCGGCGCCCGCGAAGGCCCCGAAGGCAAGGAAAGTCGCCGCGATGCCGGATTTCGTCGCCCCCGAGCTCTGCACCGCGGTCGACCGTCCGCCGAGCGGGGAAGGCTGGTGCCACGAGATCAAATTCGACGGCTACCGCGTGCAATTGCGCGTCGAGGGCGGCGAGGCTCGGCTCAAGACCCGCAAGGGCCTGGACTGGACCGACAAGTTCGCCGCTATCGCGGAGCAGGCGAGCGCGCTGCCTGATGGGCTCATCGATGGCGAGATCGTTGCACTCGACCACCATGGCGCGCCGGATTTCTCCACGCTGCAGGCGGCAATATCCGACGGCAAGACCGACCATCTGGCCTTCTTCGCGTTCGACCTGCTGTTCGCCGGGGGAATCGATCTTCGCGCGCTGCCGCTTCGCGAGCGCAAGACGCAATTGAAGGAATTGCTGGGAGTGCTGCCCAGCCGCAAAGCCGGATTGATCCGCTATGTCGAGCATTTCGAAGCCGACGGCGAGGCCATGATGGAATCGGCGCGCAAGCTGTCGCTGGAGGGCATCGTCTCCAAGAAGCTCGGTTCGCCCTATCGGTCCGGCCGCTCCGGGAACTGGACCAAGGCCAAATGCCGCGCCGGACACGAGGTGGTGCTGGGTGGCTGGAAGACCACCGGCGGCAAATTCCGCTCGCTGATGGCCGGCGTCTATCGCAGCGATCATCTGGCCTTTGTCGGAATGGTCGGCACCGGCTTTGGGCAGGATACGGTCAGGCGCATCATGCCGGCGCTGAAGGCCAAGGCTTCGGATCAGAGCCCGTTCGGCGGCAAGGACGCGCCGCGCAAAACCCGCGACGTGCACTGGCTGAAGCCTGAACTCGTCGCCGAAATAGAATTCGCGGGCTTTACCGACGGCGGCAATATTCGGCAGGCTGCGTTCAAGGGGCTGCGGCTGGACAAGCCGGCCCATGAGGTGAAGGCGGAGACGCCGACCATGAGAAAAATCGCCCAACCCGCGGCCACGAAAGATGCGGCCGGGCCGCGCGGCGCGCACGCCAGGCCTCTTGCAAACAAATCCGCCGAGGTGATGGGCGTCGTCATCTCAAATCCCGACAAGGAGCTGTGGCCCGATGCCGGCGACGGCAAGGGCGTGACCAAACTCGATCTTGCCCGTTATTTCGAGGCGGTCGGCGACTGGATGATAGATCATCTGAAAGGACGGCCTTGTTCGGTCGTCCGCGCGCCGGATGGCATCAGCGGCGAGAAGTTCTTCCAGCGTCACGCCATGCCCGGCACGTCGGACTTGCTGGAATTGATAAGGGTCTCCGGCGACCGCAAGCCCTATCTGCAGATCGACCGGGTCGAAGGGCTGGCGGCGGTGGCGCAGATCGGCGGCCTCGAACTGCATCCGTGGAATTGCGCACCGGATGCGCCTGATATACCGGGGCGGCTGGTGTTCGATCTCGATCCCGCCCCCGACGTCGCCTTTGCCGCGGTGGTCGAGGCCGCCAGGGAGATGCGGCAACGCATCGCCGACCTTGGTCTGGAGGGCTTCTGCAAGACCACCGGCGGCAAGGGGTTGCACGTCGTGGTTCCGCTAAGGCACGGCGCCAGGGACCAAGTGAGCTGGAAAGAAGCCAAGGCATTTGCCCAGGGAGTCTGCCGGTGGATGGTCAACGAAAATCCCGAACGATATCTGCTCAACATGTCGAAGAAGCTGCGCCAGGGAAAAATCTTCCTCGATTATCTCCGCAACGATCGCATGGCGACCGCGATCGCGGTGCTGTCGCCACGCGCGCGCGACGGCGCGACGGTTTCGATGCCGCTGACCTGGGCCCAGGTGCGTGGCGATCTCGACCCGAAACGCTTTACCGTCCGTACCGTGCCGGCGCTGCTCGCCAGAACCAGGGCGTGGCAAGGCTATGATGATGCGGCGGCGTCGATGAAGAGCGCGGTGAGGAAATTGGCGGGAAAATCATGATGGTGGGCCGCTCTTTCGTCGTTCCGGGGCGCGCGTGAAACGAGCGAACCCGGAACCCATAAACACGATCGTGAGTAGGGGGTCCGGGTCTGCACCGATGGATTCCCGCGGCTCAAATTCTTCCGAGCAACAGCAGGACCAGCACGATCACGATCACGAGCCCAAGGCCGCCGCCGCCATAATACCCGGTGCCGTAAAACGGTCCGCCGCCGATGCCGCTAAAGCCGCCAAGCAAGGCGATAACGAGAATAATGAGAATGATTGTTCCGAGTGACATACACGTCTCCTCCAGCCCGGCAGCGGCACCAGTTGCTCTGCCTTCGGCCGGGGAAACAAACCGGAACCCGGAAAGTTCCAATGTTCCGCGCTGGCAACGCCGCGCTCTTTCTTTCGGAAAATGCGGAATTACATCTGACTGCGTGGAAC
>JBAVEE010000877.1:0-1628 GCA_049587575.1 Bradyrhizobium sp. | reverse complement strand
CACCTGGTCCGGGTCGAACGACATTCCCGCCGCTGGCCCGGAGTATGAGGCGAGCACCTCGGCCATCCGCCTCACCAGTTTGCGGTCGCCGTCGAAATGGCTCTTCACCTCGATCACGATCGGGACGCGGCCTCTGACCAGCGCGCAGAGGTCGCCGAGCGACATCATCCGCTCCGGCGTATCCTTGAATTTGACGGCCCTAAGCTCGTCCGAGGTCATGCCGAGCAGGGCGCCGGAGCCGTCGGTGAGGCGGCCCAGCGCGTCGTCATGATGCACCATCGCCTCGCCGTCGGCGGTGAGCTGGATATCGCATTCGATGCCGAAACGGCCATCGATCGCGGCAAGCGCCGCGCCAGGCATATTCTCGATGATACCGCGCGCGCGGTCGTGCAGGCCGCGATGGGCGACCGGTCGTGCCGTCAGCCAGTCGGGTGCGCGCATCCGCGCTGCTCCGCTTTAAGAGACTTCGAACAGCCCTTCAACCTCGACCGCCGCGTCTGACGGCAGCGAAGCGACGCCGACGGTAGTGCGGGCATGGCGGCCCTTGTCGCCAAAGGCTGCGACCATCAGGTCGGAGGCGCCGTTGAGCACTTTCGGCCCGTCCAGAAAATCCGGGGCGGAATTGACAAAGCCGCCGAGGCGGACCACCCGGACCACCTTGTCGAGGTCGCCGAGCGCGGCCTTGATCTGCGCCAGGAGGTTGATGGCGCAACCGCGTGCTGCGGCGTTGCCTTGCTCCACGGTGACGCCGGCGCCCAGCTTGCCCTTGGCGATCAGCTTGCCATCCGGGTTGATGCAAACCTGGCCGGACACGAACAGCAGGTTCCCGGTGCGGACGAAACCGACGTAATTTGCCACCGGGCTCGGCGGTTCATGCAAAACGATGCCCTGTGCCGCAAGTTTTTGTTCGACCGTACCCGCCATGTTTCATTCCCCGTTTGAGTTGAGCAGCACCCGATACACCCCTGACAGGGCGCGCTTTATTTCGCGCATCGTGCCGTCACTTGCAAGCGAGGGGCCGATCGATCGCGAAAAAGCCAAAAAACATGGCAATCCGGCCGCAAATCATACTTTTCCGTGATGTGGCCGCAGTTGCGGCGCAATGGAGCGGTGAATAATGTGACGAAACCTGCAGCATGATCCGGAAAAGTGGAACCGGTTTTCCCTCGCGACAAGCGCGAAAGCATTTGCGCGAAGATCACGCTCAAACAAGAGATGCGATCACGATCCGATTTAATCCAATCGGATCACGATCTAGCCCGAGGAAAAAACATGGCTCGTTCATTCCGCATTTTGCCTCGTGATGTCCGATCGTTGGCGTGGACGCTCGCCATGGTCGCGATGGCAACGGCGGGTGCCGCCGGCAAGGCCGGTGCCGCGGCAAGCGGCGCGTTTCTTCCGCATCAGGCGCTCTACGATCTCAACCTGCTGAAGTCGCGCGGTTCCAACTCGATCAACAGCGCGCGCGGGCGTATTCTCTATAGTTTTTCCGGCAGCGCCTGCGAAGGCTACACCTCCGAATTCAGGCAGGTGTCCGAGATGGACAGCGGCGAGGGCAAGGTGACGCTGAGCGACCTGCGCTCGACGTCATGGGAAGACGCCGAGGGCAAGAGTTATCGATTCAAGAT
>JBAVEE010000876.1:0-4109 GCA_049587575.1 Bradyrhizobium sp. | reverse complement strand
CATTTCATCCGAGCCTTCGGCAAGATCGTGTCGATGATGCAGTTCAACATGTACCACCATTACACGGTGGACGAGCATCTGTTGCGTTGCGTCGGCTACCTGCAGGAGATCGAGCGCGGCGGCAACGACGAATTCGTCGTCGCCAGCGATTTGATGCGTAAAATTCGCCCCGAGCACCGTGCGGTGATCTACATCACCACGCTGCTGCACGACATCGCCAAGGGCCGCCCGGAGGACCACTCGATCGCCGGGGCGAAAGTGGCGCGAAGGCTGTGCCCGCGGCTCGGATTCAACGCTGCCGACACCGAACTGGTCGCGTGGCTGATCGAACAGCATTTGACGATGTCCACGGTGGCGCAATCGCGCGACCTGTCGGACAGCAAGACCATCGAAAACTTCGCGGCCGTGGTCCAGTCGGTCGAGCAGATGAAGCTGCTGACGATCCTGACCACCGCCGATATCAGGGGCGTCGGTCCCGGCGTCTGGAACGGCTGGAAGGCCCAACTCCTGCGCACGCTGTATTACGAAACCGAACCGGTGCTGACCGGGGGCTTCTCGGAGGTCAACCGCGCGCAGCGCATTGCCGTGGCGCAGTCGGAGTTTCGCGCGGCGTTCACCGAGTGGCCGGAGCAGCAACTCAACGCCTATATCGCGCGGCACTATCCCGCCTACTGGCTCAAGGTCGAGCTGCCGCGCAAGATTCGTCACGCCCGCTTCCTGCGCGCCAGCGAACAGGCCGGCCACAAACTGGCGATCAATGTCGGTTTCGACGAGGCGCGTGGCGTCACCGAACTGACCATCCTCGCGACCGATCATCCATGGCTGCTCTCGATCATCGCCGGCGCCTGCGCTTCGGCGGGCGCCAATATCGTCGACGCGCAGATCTATACCACCACCGACGGCCGCGCGCTCGACACCATCGCGATCACACGGGAATACGATCGCGACGAGGACGAAGGGCGCCGCGCGACGCGGATCGGCGACATGATCGAGGAGGTTCTGGAGGGCAAGCTGCGGCTACCCGAAGTGGTGGCGCGCCGGGCTGCCGGACGCGGCAAGGCGCGTCCATTCGTGGTCGAACCGGAAGTAACCGTCAACAATCAATGGTCGGACCGCTACACGGTGATCGAAGTGTCCGGCCTCGACCGGCCCGGCCTGCTTTATGAGCTGACAACGGCGATTTCGAAGCTCAACCTCAACATCGCCTCGGCCCATGTCTCGACCTTCGGCGAGCGCGCCCGCGACGTGTTCTACGTCACCGACCTGCTCGGCGCGCAGATCACGGCGCCGACGCGGCAGGCCGCGATCAGAAGCGCGCTCACCCACCTTTTGGCCAACGACCAGGCCGCGGCGTAGGCCGGTTGGCGATCCTCACGACTTCTCGGGAATTTCGCCAAACGTCTTGCCGGCCGCGAGCGGCTTCAGGCGAATCAGCCGCGAGTCCTCCACCGCGGCCTGGCGGTGTTTCACGGCTTCCCGATAAACGGGGTCGCGGATCATTTCGACGAACGCGGCAACGCTCGGATATTCCGCGATGAAGCAATGATCCCAATGCTCGTCGGACGGCCCGATCAGCATCAGTTCGAAGCTGCCTTGCCAGACCACCTTGCCGCCGAGACGCAGGAAGACCGGGCCGCTGTCGCGGCCATAGGCCGCATAGGCTTCCGCGCCGGTGGCGACCCGTCCGTCGGGATAGGCGGCGCGATCGCGCAAGCGGACCAGGTTGAGCATGTGGATCGGCCCCGCGCGATTGTTGTCGCGAAACCGGGCGAACACTTCCTTGGTCGGATCGATATGGCCTGTCATCGCTGTTGCCTCGCTGCCAACCATCGCGCCCTGCGTCCGCCGCCGCGCGCCACCATCGTGAGGTCGATTTATCCGCCTCATCGTCTTAGGGGCAGAGCAAATTGAGCGCAACGTGGCGCGGTTTGCTCTGCTGCATGTCTGTTTTCTGATTTTGGAGATGTTCCCCCAGGCCGCTCGGCCTGAACAGCCTTCGAAATTCACCGGGAAGGCGGCCGATTCCACGATGCTGGCCGCCGAACGGGACGCCTTTGGCGGCAATTTGTCAGGGCCGCCTGGCGACGAACCCGCCGAAGAATGCAAAACCGGGTTTCCTCTTTTGCCGGCGCGGCTCTATCCTTGCCGCGATGGAATCGCAGGACCGCCAGCCCAGTCTCGTCCCCGCGCCGGACCGCCGTCAGTCGGAGACGGCGCTTGCGGTCGCGCGCGGCACCGCGCGGCTGTTGCGGTCGCTGGGATTTTCCTGCATCAGCGAATTGCCGCTGCCATCGGGAAGGCGCGCCGACCTGGTGGCGATCAACGAGCGCGGCGAGATCTGGATCGTCGAGATCAAGTCATCGATCGAGGATTTGCGCGCCGACCAGAAATGGCCGGAATACAGGGCGCATTGCGACCGGCTGTTCTTCGCCTTCACCCGGGACCTGCCGTGCGAGATATTCCCCGGCGAAACCGGCCTGATCGTCGCCGACGCCTATGGCGCGCATATGCATTGCGCGGCGCCGGAGCATCGGCTGCCGGCTCCGACCCGCAAATTGATGACGGTCCGGTTTGCCATGGCCGCGGCGCAGCGGATCAATCGTCTGGTCGACCCGCAGGGGCATGCGGAGTTTTAGCCCTGCTCGAGTCGGAGCGGCTCGCCGATCAAATCCGGCAATTCGCGATCCGGGCGAAAAAAGTCAGCCGTCAAACCTACCGCGGCGCGCGCTTGGCCAGAATCCGCTGCAAAGTGCGGCGATGCATGTTCAGCCGCCGTGCGGTCTCCGAGACGTTGCGGTTGCACATCTCGTAGATGCGCTGGATATGCTCCCAGCGCACACGATCCGCCGACATCGGATTGCTCGGCGGCTCTGATTTTTCAGTGCCGCTGGCGAGCAAGGCCGCCACCACGTCGTCGGCGTCGGCGGGCTTTGCAAGATAATCCACCGCGCCCATCTTCACCGCGGTCACGGCGGTGGCGATGTTGCCGTAGCCGGTCAGCACGATGGCGCGTGCATCGGGACGCTTGCGCTTCAGCGCCGACACCACGTCCAGGCCATTGCCGTCGCCGAGCCGCAAATCCACCACCGCAAAGGCCGGGGCCGCCCGGCCGATCTGCGCCAGCCCGTCGGAGACGCTGTCGCAGGAGGTCACCGTGAAACCGCGGGTTTCCATGGCGCGCGCGAGGCGCTCCAGAAACGGCTTGTCATCCTCCACGATCAGGAGGGAGCGATCGGCGTGCCCAGTCAGTTCGGCGATGGCGTTCACGATTCGGTCTATCCTCTATGTCGGACCCTACAGCATATGGCGTGGCAGGCCCGCGCTGCCAAGACCGCATAAGGTCGATCAGGCAACTCTCTCGACCGCCCTGGACGCGATTTCAGGGCATCAAAGCCGGCCCCGCTTTTCCGGATATTGCCCTAAGACGGCAGTGCCGGGGCGGATTCGCGCGCCTCGAAGCGGCTTCGCGGCCAGCCGATCTGCACCACGGCGCCATGATCCGGGAAGACCCGATTGGTGAAGGAGACCTTCGCGCCGGTGCGCTCAAGCAGCGTGCGGGCGATAAACACCCCGAGACCGAGCCCGCTGCGGGCGCCCTGGACCTCATCCGCGCTGCGCCGCCGCGACAGATAGGGTTCGCCGATGCGCTTCAGCATGTCGGGCGCAATCCCCGGCCCGTCATCGGAAATGACGATCTCGACGGTATCGGCATTCCACCACGCATTTACCTCCACGGTCGTGCTCGCGAAATCGACGGCATTTTCCAGGATGTTGCCGACGCCATAAAGGATGGCCGGATTTCGTGTTCCGACCGGCTCGGGGGTGCCCGCCACCGCAATACGGACCTTGATAGCCACGCCGAAATCTCGATGCGGCGCCACCGTTTCCTCGATCAGCGCCGACAAGGGCATCCGGTCGAACGGCGCGCCGGTCGAAGAGAGCTGGGTGATCTTGCCCAGGATATCCCGGCAGCGCTGCGCCTGTTCCCGCAACGTCTTGATGTCGCCCGCGATTTGACTGTTATCCTGAAGGGTCCGCTCCAGCTCGCGCGAAATCAGGAAAATCGTCGAAAGCGGTGTGCCGAGTTCATGGGCGGCCGCGGCCGCAAG
>JBAVEE010000875.1:0-4527 GCA_049587575.1 Bradyrhizobium sp. | reverse complement strand
GTGCCTGCGGCACGAAAATGCCCGGCGGTCTGGATCGATCCAGACCGCCGGGCATTTTCGTGCCGCAGGCACGCGGCGGCCTTGCCGGCTTAGCTTGCGGTGACGTTGGAGAACTCGCCCCTCGAAGCTGACCGCCGCCGACCAGCCGCTGATCCATTTCATTTCGACGGCGACGGTGGCGAACGCGGAGTCACCGTCTCGAAACGTGAGGCCGCCCAACAACTCGCGGAAGCGATCAGCCCGGCTTTCGCAGCAGCGCCTGACCGGCCAGGATCCGCGCGCCCTCGCGCACATTGTCGCAGAACTCGAAATGGTCCGGCGCGAGCACGATGATGGTCGATCCGTGCTCGAAATAGCCGAGCTCGTCGCCCTTGCGCAACGTCACGTCGCAGGGAAACACCGTCGGTCCCCGAGTTTGCGCATTGAGCACGATGTCCAGAAAATGCAGCCTGATGCTTGCCACCAGGATCGCGGCGACCGGCACCAGCGTGAGGGCTTCGCCGGAGACCAGGCGGGTTTGAATCACCGCGCGCTCGTTCTTGCAAAACAGCCGCTCGATCCGTTTCAGCGCGATCGGATTGACGTTCCAGGTATCGCCGCTGATGAAATTGACCCGCTCGATCCGGCTGTCGGCGGCGGCGTGAAAGCGGTGATACATGCTCGAGGTCAGCCGCAGCGTGACGAAGCGGCCGTTGCGGTGCCGCTCCACCAGCTCGGGGTCGCCGAGCAGGTCGAGCAGGGAATACGGCGCCCCCTTGATCTGGAACAGCTCGGTGTCCTCGATGGCGCCATGCGCGCCGATGATGCCGTCGCTTGGGCTGACCACGATCGACGGGTCGGGATCGGACTGACGCAGGCCCGGCCTGAGCTCGCGGGTGAAGCAGTCGTGCAGGCTTTTGAATTCGGTTTTTCTGGCCTCGCGCAGATCGAGATCGGAGAACATCCGCCAGCAGGCGATCGAGGCGTCGCGCACGATCGGATTTTCGATTCTGCTGAACCAGCCCATGAACCGCGTCAGCGCCGCCCGCGGGATGCGGTTGGTCAAGAGGAAGTTGAGGTCTTCCTGCTGGGTCAGGGCGGAGATCAGGCCGCGGATTGTCATTAATCTGTTAGATCGACCGGCTAGCGCTGGTGGCATGGATTCGCCTCTCCCGATTCTGTCGTTATCCGCCGCTGCGGTCGCCGGCGCCGCCGCAATGTTTCCCAAACTCAAGGCGCGGCTGGCGCTGTCGCGGGCCAAGCACCGCTCGCTCGCCGGACATTCGAAGATGTCGCGGCGGGTGGCGCGGCTGATCCCGTTCCATGAATTTTCCATCGACGACTTCTTCCGCTCCGACGGCGCGCCGGCCGGGATCGCCAAACAACGCCGCGACGCCTTCTTCGCGCTCGCCCGCATCTACGAGCAACGCTACGCCAGGGGACGGCAGATGACGGCGGAGGCTGCCGCGCGCATCTCCGACCTGCAATTCACCGAAGCCTACCGGGTGCCGTTTCAGTACAGCCGGCTGGTGCGCGAGCATCTTGCGACCAGCGCCTTCGTGCAGTCGTCGGCCGGCGTCACCGTCACCGACGTCGACGGCAACGTCTCCTACGACCTGACCGGCTCCTACGGCGTCAACATTTTCGGCAACGACTTCTACAAGGAGTGCATCGCCGGGGCGGAAACGCGCGCGCGTGCGCTGGGGCCGGTGCTCGGGCCCTATCATCCCGTCATCCTCGATAACGTGCGCCGGCTGTGCGAGATTTCCGGGCTCGACGAAGTCTCGTTTCACATGTCCGGCACCGAAGCGGTCATGCAGGCGGTGCGGCTCGCCCGCTATCACACCCGCCGCTCGCATCTGGTGCGTTTCGCCGGCGCCTATCACGGCTGGTGGGGCGACGTGCAGCCAGGCGTCGGCAATCCGGTTTCGCCGCACGAGACCTATACGCTGGCCGAGATGTCCGAGCGCACGCTGCATGTGCTGAGGACGCGCCGCGACATCGCCTGCGTGCTGGTCAACCCGCTGCAGGCGCTGCACCCCAACGCCAATGCGCCCGGCGATTCCGCGCTGGTCGACAGTTCCCGCTCCGCCCGTTTCGATCGCGCGGCCTATGGCGCGTGGCTGGCGGCGTTGCGCGAAGTCTGCACGATGCGCAACATCGTGCTGATCTTCGACGAGGTATTCGTCGGCTTCCGGCTTGCCGCCGGCGGCGCGCAGGAATATTTCGGCGTCCGCGCCGACATGGTGACCTACGGCAAGAGCCTCGCGGGCGGCCTTCCCGTCGGCGTGGTGTGCGGACGAAAGGAGCTGATGCGCCGCTTCCGCGACGATCGCCCCGCCGACATCTGCTTTGCCCGCGGCACCTTCAATTCGCATCCCTATGTCATGGCGGCGATGGATGAATTCCTGAGCCGGCTCGCCAGTCCGAATTTCCGCGCGGTCTATGACGGCCTCGACGAGACCTGGGACAAGCGCGCCGCAGAACTGAACGGCCGGCTGGCGGCTGCGGACCTGCCGGTGCGGGTCGCCAACCTGTCCTCGATCTGGACGATGCATTATACCGAACCGTCCCGTTACAACTGGATGCTGCAATATTACCTGCGGGCCGAGGGCCTCGCCTTGAGCTGGGTCGGCACCGGCCGGCTGATTTTCAGCCTGAACTACAGCGATGCCGATTTTGCCGAGGTCGCGGGCCGCATCGTCGCCGCAGCCGAAAAGATGAAGCGCGACGGCTGGTGGTGGCACCAGGCTTCCCTCACCAACAAGAACATCCGCCGCCAGATTCTCAAGGAGATGCTGAAGCGAAAATTTTCGCGTTGAGGGCACGGCTCTGTGATTTTCCGTCATAACCGTTCTGACTTCGCCTCGCCCCGCTTGCGGGGTCGGATCGCCTCGGCGATGCGAAGCATCGTCCGGTGCGATCCGGGTGAGGAGGACTCTCCGCTAATCTGAATTTGTGGAGAGTCCCCCTCACCCCGCCCCTCTCCCCGCAAGCGGGGCGAGGGAGAAGCAATCCGCGCGTCTCAGGCGTGCTGCTCTTCGAGAGAGTGCTCGACGATATCGAGGCCGGGATCGATCAGTTCGCCCTTCATCAGGAACAGCGGCGCCTTGTAATAGAGGCGGAGATCGCTGAACGGGTCGGTCAATATCTTGGTCATCCAGACCAGCCCGGTTTCGACGTCGCGGATGAAGAACAGATGGACGGTGCGGAACAACAGCCCGCCGATACCGATCGCAAGCCATATCTTGGCGACCTGCCGCATGAAATCGGCCGGCGAGGCCCAGGGGGCGAAGATTCCGAACAGGGTCGGATCGAAATACAGCACCAGCGGCGACAGCGCCCAGACCGCCATCAGCACGACCTTGCGCTGCAGATTGTAGCCGACCTTGATCTCTTCCTTGTGCTGATGGGTCGCCTGGTTGAGGTGGTCATAGCCCTTGGGCTCGAAGAAGAAATGGCCGGCCTGCCGCGAAGTCATCGACACCAGCCAGCCGATCAGCGCCGCGACCACCGGATCGAAGAAGATCATGACATAGCCGACCAGGAAGCTCGCCGCGCTGACGAAGTGCAGGCTCTGGTTGATGCGGCTGTGGTGATAATAGCGATGGTCGTCCCAGCGCTGGGTTCGCAATTGCGCCGAGAAATCCTCGATGAAATTCTTGATCATTTCTCTCCCCCAGGAAGGTGGTGTCGCGTTCTGGTTACAGGGATTCGATGTAGGGCATGTGACATCATCAAAATGTCACATGACGTTTCGCGACGGCGCGTTACGCAGGTTACGCAAACGTCATCCGCTTGAACTAGGCGGCGGCCGACTCGATCTTGCGGAAACGAACCAGCGAGAAGTGACCGAGCGGCGGAATCAGGCGGCGCTCCACCAATTCCACTCGCCTCGAACCCGAAAGCCATCGCGTGTAACGCGACCAGGCGAACTCGGCGGTCCGGAAACCAAGACGACGTACTACCGGCTGCAGTTGCTGCTCGATGAAACGGCGCATGCCGGCATCCGCGCTGACGCGCGTCAGGATGATCAACTCGCCGCCCGGCCGCAGCACGCGTGCGAACTCGTCCAGTGCCACTTCCGGATTCGGCACCGCGGTAACGACATATTGCGCCATCACCACGTCGAACGAGTCGTCGGGGAACTCGAGCTTCTCGGCGTCCATCACTGCAAGTCCCTCGATATTCTTCAGGCGCAGATCGGCGACGCGCCGCTTCGCCTTCTTCAGCATCGCCTCCGAAATATCGGTGCCGAAGATGCGGACATGCGGCGCGTAGAGCGGCAGCGAAATGCCGGTGCCGACCCCGACCTCGAGCACGCGGCCGCCGATCTTGTTGGTCGCCTGAATGGCGGCGTCGCGGCCCTTGCTGAACACGCCGCCGAATACGAGGTCATAAACCGGGGCCCAGCGGTCATAGGCCTGCTCGACCATTTCGCGGTCGAAGTCCAATTTGATGATTTCTGCCATGGTAGCTTTTCCTCGGTTGGTCCCTGCGGCCTGATCCGGCGTCGCCGTATCAGGCCAATTGCCCGTCGTTCTCAGC
>JBAVEE010000874.1:0-1796 GCA_049587575.1 Bradyrhizobium sp. | reverse complement strand
GGTGAGGGCAACAAGATCGACCTGCTCGTCGTCGTTCAGGTCGTGGATAAAGCTCACCAGTTCAATGCGAACCGGATCGTCGGCACGGTCCTCCAGGACGGAGCGCATGCCGTCATCACTGGCATTGGAGCCGGATTCCGGATCGGTGACGCCGTCCTTGACGTCGAATTGGCGAGCTTTAGCGACGATGAAATACGCTTTTTCCGCCGAAATCGACAAAGCTGGGAGTTCGGCCATCGCGTGCCTCACAAGAATGCAAAAAGACAAGCCTTTATGAACGCCCGCAAGAAGCCGGAAGTTGAGCGAGATCAAGTGATCGGCAATTTGGCGATGCGCTAATATCTACTTCAGGGGTCCGGCAAGAACGCTCCGTCACCAGCGGATCGCCGTGAAAACCGTTGCTCAGGGATTTGACCCGCGAGGCGACGGTGTATCCGCCCCGATGCCGGTCGTTTGCGGCATGGCCCATCGCGCAGAGCGACTTCATCAACCGCACGATCGCCTCGACGTCCTTGGGGCCGTGGCCGGTGAAGGACGCAATTGTCCCGCACCGTCGCTTCGGCGAGACGAGCCGTCGCTGACCCTCTCAGACGCCGCTATGCCTCGACAAAAATCAACAGCGTACCGTTGGCTGCCGCAGGTGCGACGCAAACAGCGCCTCCGCTGCGGACGCCGGAGCTGCCGACCGCGTTGCCTGCGGCGGCGAGATCGGACGTCGCAATCACCAGGCCCGCACCGCCGCGCTCCGGCAATCCCGCCAGCGAGACTTGGGGATATCGCCGGCCCAGCTGGTCTTTGGAAAGAAACACGAAATCGGCGCGATCCGAACTGGACGGTACCGCGACGGCGCCGTCCGGCTCGGGCCTGACCTCTCGATCGATCATGCGAGCGAGGTGTGCGGCATCGCTGGCGGGCTCGGGCGATACGACCAGCGCTTGCCTGAGACGTTTCGCGCCATTGGCGTGCTTCATCAGCTCTGGAATCCAGACGGTGTCCCGCGTCTTGTGCTGACAGGCAAAAATGCGCAAGCCTCCAGGCGCTTCGGCAATCGGCCATTGAAAGGTTCGGAATTTGGCCGCCGACAGGCTGCCATCCGGCAGCGTTACCGGCCGCTCGAAATCGGTCGGGCCAACAGGTTCGTAGCCGCGCGAGCGAATCTCCTCGGCGCCGGCGGCCGAATCGACCGCAGTGAATGCGATGCGTTCGATGCCTTCGCCGCGTTTTTCGAGCGATGCGCGTGTCGGAGCATTATGTTCTGTTTCAACCAGCACGCCGAGCAATTCTATATAGTCCGGGTCGAGCATGATGGTGTAATTGCCCGATCCCATCTTGGCGCTGTGGGTGCCGCGCGGCGACACGGTAAAGCCAAGCCGCTTCCAGTTCGCGGCGGCGTTGTCGAGATCCCGGACCACGACGACGGCGTGATCGATTCCGATGACATTCTTGAGCGCCACTCTTTTATTTCCCCGGCATGAATTTGCATACTAAGCTAACCAGATCGATGCGGAGCCTGCAAGGCAGCCAATTCAAGGGTGAGGCCGAATGCACGAGCGTCGATCGGGGAAGAAAGGATCATGATGGATTCCGCAGATGTCCGTTGGCCTGACTCGCTGTGGACAGCGGTGACGCCCGCCGGTCCCGATCTGCCCGAGCTCGTCGGCACGGCCGAGGCCGATGTCATCGTGATAGGCGGCGGCTTCACGGGGTTGTCGACTGCGCTGCATCTGCGCGAAGCCGGCGTCGACGTCGCCATCGTCGAAGCCATTGAGCCGGGTTGGGGGGCATCCGGCCGCAAC
>JBAVEE010000873.1:0-3707 GCA_049587575.1 Bradyrhizobium sp. | reverse complement strand
CAATTACGCCTGACCGGCCGGAACAGGCGCTCAGCATACCGCGTTCCACCTTGCCGTTAGGCGCAGGGAACCTATCTCTGGGGGGCAGAAGCCGCGGTCGACTGACACACTTCCGTTATATTTTGGGCTCTTTTCGGCAATCCGGCCCTAGGGCGCCGGTTTACGCGCATCTGTCGATACGCCACCCCAATGGTTAAGCATTTCTTATCACAGCTATGCGTATTAGGATTAGCTGCACCGCAGCATTGAAACTTCTGCAGCGCGAAATATCGTCCTATATTCATTTCATCGATGAGGTTCTCCTCCAAAGACTGAATCGAAGATACAAGGAGACTTTCCATGTTGCTCTCGCTCATCCGCATGATCCAGGCGTTCCGGGACTATCAGCGCAATGTCAGCGAATTGTCCCAGCTCAGCGATCGCGAACTGGCCGATATCGGCCTTGATCGCTCGGATATTCCGCGCGTTGCAGCCGGTCATTACAACGGCTGAAGCGGTTTCAGCCCACTTTTGAGACGGATAACGCCCGCCGAGTTGCGGGCGTTGTCGTATCCGGCGGGCCGCACGCATTCCACTGCGCCGCGAAACGCGCTACCTCTTTGCCCATGACAGGCACCCAATCCTCTTTTCAATCCGTGCATATCGTCGGCGGCGGCCTTGCTGGCTCGGAAGCGGCCTGGCAGGCAGCGAATGCCGGGATAAGCGTGGTCCTCCACGAGATGCGCCCCGACCGGATGACCGAGGCCCATCGCACCGATGGCCTTGCCGAACTCGTGTGCTCCAACTCCTTCCGCTCCGACGACGCCGCCAATAATGCGGTCGGGCTGCTGCACGCCGAAATGCGCCGGCTCGGCTCGCTGATCATGCGTGCCGCCGACGCCAACCAGGTTCCGGCCGGCGGCGCATTGGCGGTGGACCGCGATGGATTTTCCGGCGCCGTCACCAAGGCCTTGCACGACCATCCCCTGATTGAACTGCGGCGCGGCGAAATCACCGGCCTGCCGCCGGCGGACTGGGACAACGTCATCGTCGCGACCGGCCCCCTCACCTCGGCGCCGCTGGCCGACGCCCTTCGTGAACGAACCGACGAGAACGCGCTGGCGTTCTTCGATGCCATCGCCCCGATCGTGCACCGGGATTCCATCGACATGTCGGCGGCGTGGTTTCAATCGCGCTACGACAAGATCGGCCCCGGCGGTACCGGCGCCGATTACATCAACTGCCCGATGACAAAGGAGCAATA
Organism: Bradyrhizobium sp.; assembly: GCA_049587575.1. Classification (GTDB taxonomy): domain Bacteria; phylum Pseudomonadota; class Alphaproteobacteria; order Rhizobiales; family Xanthobacteraceae; genus Bradyrhizobium. The sequence goes on along the minus strand of JBAVEE010000873.1, from coordinate 2,464 downwards.
TGACGGCTTCGTCGATGCGCTCCTCGCCGGCGAAAAGACCGATTTCAAGGAGTGGGAGGCCAATACGCCTTACTTCGACGGCTGCCTGCCGATCGAGGTGATGGCCGAGCGCGGTCGCGAGACCTTGCGCCATGGACCGATGAAGCCGGTCGGCCTGACCAACCCGCACGATCCGACCGTGAAGGCCTACGCCATCGTGCAGTTGCGCCAGGACAACAAGCTCGGCACGCTCTACAACATGGTCGGATTCCAGACCAAGCTGAAATACGGCGCACAGCAGCGCATCTTCCGCATGATTCCCGGGCTCGAAAACGCCGAATTCGCCCGGCTCGGAGGCTTGCACCGCAACACCTTCCTGAATTCGCCAAAGCTCCTGGATACGCAGTTGCGCCTTCGGGCGGAGCCGCGGTTACGCTTCGCCGGCCAGATGACCGGCTGCGAAGGCTATGTGGAGTCCGCAAGCATCGGATTGATCGCAGGCCTCTATGCCGCCGCCGAAATGCGTAGCCGGTCGCTGCCGCCGCCACCGTCGACGACGGCGCTTGGCTCGCTGCTCGGACACATCACCGGCGGCCATATCGAAACCATCGACAGCGGCCCTCGCTCATTCCAGCCGATGAATATCAATTTCGGATTGTTTCCGCCGCTGGCCACTTCGCCCACCAGACACGCCGACGGCACGCGCCTGCGCGGCAACGAAAAGACGATCGCCAAACGACGGGCGATCAGCGCCCGCGCGCTGTCGGACCTCGACCGCTGGATCGCCGACCATCTGCGCGTGGCGGCGGCAGCGTGAGCATTTCATGAGTTTGCCGAACGATGACGCCGAGGTTCTGTCGGCGCGATGGACCGAAGGCGTATTGCTCAAGCGCGACGTGTTCTCCACGGTCGAGCGCGGGCGCTTTCGAAACGCCGACGGCGACGTCGAAGCGGTATTGCGCCGGATCGACCAGGTCCCGTGGTGGTCGTATCTGCTGGCACGTCATCTGTTCGGGCGCGAGCGCCACGCGCTTGCGCTGGCGCGCGACCTGCGGGTCGGGCCCGAGCTGCTATGGGCCGGCCGGCAGGCGCTGGTGCGCGGATTTATCGACGGGGTGGCCCTGCATCTGGCAAAACCGGTTGGCGATGTGGCCTATTTCCGATCGGCCAAGCAGGCGCTGCGCAAGCTGCACCGCGCCGGCATCTGCCACAACGATCTCGCCAAGGAGCAGAACTGGCTGGTAGGCCGCGACGGCCGGGCCTATCTCACCGACTTCCAGCTCGCGGCCTGCTTCCGGACCCGCGGCCGGCTGTTCCGGATCGCGGCCTATGAGGACCTGCGTCACCTGCTGAAGCACAAGCGCAGCTACGCCGCCGGCGCGCTGACGCCGAAAGAGCGCAAAATTCTCGCGCGCAAATCGCTGGTGGCCAGCGTCTGGCTTGCCACCGGCAAGAAGGTTTACCGCGCCATCACCCGCGGCCTGTTCAATTTCACCGATCGCGAAGGCGGCGGCCGCCGCCTTGTCAATGACGCGCCGGTGCTGATCGGCCTGATCAGGCAAAACCCGGCGGTTCGCGATGCGGCCATTGTCGCGTTCGCCGACCGGCGCACCGGCGTCGGGCTTTATGCCTTCGTCGAAGCCGATCAGGCCGCCCTTGAAGGCCGGCTGCGCAGCGATCTTGCCGCAGCCAAGGGACCAAAGCCGCCGGAGCATATCCAGGTGGTGCAGGCCCTTCCGCGCGATGCCAGCGGCAAGCCGCGCACCGAGATCCTGCAGCTCGTCGCGACAAACCAGCTCGATCTGATCGAGCCGATGATGACGAACGAAACCGATCGTGCGTTTCTGAAAGACATCCTGGAATCGCGCAAGAATTTGCGCGACCGGTTCAATTTCGAGACGGCGGATCTGAATTCGCCTTCAGGCTGAGAAATCCCGCGACCGCGAGGCCCGCCACAACGTCCACAGCGTCTGCAACCTGGACGCTGATCGCGGCACGAAAGGATCATTGTCGGCGCGCGACATCCGCGCCACGTCGCGTCGCACCTGCGCCAACGGCAGGAAGACGGGCCGGACCTCGGGCGCGACCGTCGCAAGCAAGTCAAAGGCGGTGTTCAGATGCCCCCGCGCCTCCCCGAGCAGTTGATCCAGTGCGGCGCGCAATCTTGGGGTTTGCTTGCCGGCGAATATCTCCTCGATTCCGCAGCCGTGCCTCTCCAGCACCTGCAGCGGCACAAACAATCGACGCCGCGACGCATCCAGCGGCAATGAGGCCACCACCTGCGCCATGCCCTGGGCTAGCCCGGCATGACGCGCGAGATGCTCGATCTCCTCCGACGACGGTCCGGCGATTTCCGCGGCCAGTGAAAACAACGCCGACGAGGTATCGTTGATATAGCCTTCCAGCGCCGCCATGGTCGGCATCGGGTCGTTATAGAGATCGAATTGATGCTCCTCGATCAGCCGCAGCAGCCGCTCGACCGGCA
>JBAVEE010000872.1:0-2744 GCA_049587575.1 Bradyrhizobium sp. | reverse complement strand
AGCCCGTATAGCGCCCTGCCCTGGGCGCAAAGCCCGCGCCCCGAAAGATTACCGGCCGCAGCTCGGCCTTGCCGGCTTTCACGGGGTCGATCTCGTCGTTCGCGCGGTCAAGCATGCTGGACCTCGCGTTCGGCGTCGATCGCCTCTTCCCGGATCAGCGACCACAATTCGTCCTGCAGCGCGAGCAGCTTCTCCCGCGCCTGGATGTCGCCGCGCTCGATGCGCGTCAGCGGGATGTTCACCACCTCGCGGACGCGGCCGGGCCGCCGGGACAGCACGACGATGCGGTCGGCCAGCCGCACCGCTTCCTCCAGATTATGGGTCACGTAGACCGCGCCCATCGAACCATCGGCGAGCAGCCGGACGAAATCCTCCATCAGCAATTCGCGGGTCTGCGAATCCAGCGCCGACAGCGGCTCGTCCATCAGAAGGATCGCGGGCCGCACGGCGAGCGCCCGGGCGATGCCGACGCGCTGGCGCATGCCGCCCGAGAGCTGTTTTGGCAAGGTGCCGCCAAAATCGGTAAGGCCGGTGCGGTGCAGCGCGTCATCGACAATCGTCTTGCGCCCGCCTGGCGTGAGGCCGACATGCAGCAGCGGGAATTCGACATTCTCGCGGACCGTACACCAGGGCAATAATGCAAAATCCTGGAACACGAAGGTCAGCGGATTGAGGCTTCCAGCCGGCGGCGCGCCGCGCAATTCCGCGGCCCCCGCGCTGGGCTGCAACAACCCGCCCAGGACCTGTAGCAGCGTGCTCTTGCCGCAGCCGGACGGGCCGACGATCGCGACCACCTCGCCGGCGCCCACCGTGAACGACACGCCGTCGAGCACCTCGAGCGCGCCGAAGCGGTGGCTGATATGGTCGGCGATCAGGTCCATCGGGTGTTCCGTTTTGCGAAGTTCGCGGTCATTACTGCACAGGGTCGTCGTTGCGAGGAGCAAAGCGACGAAGCAATCCATATTTTCCAGGCGATGGATTGCTTCGCTGCGCTCGCAATGACGGATCAGCATCAATCCGGCTTCACATAGTCCTTGGCAATGATCGCGTCGACCGTAAACCCCTTGTCGACGAAGCCCTGCCTCTGCAGCCATTCGATCTGGTTGGCGACATTCTTCACGTCGAGCTTGCCGTCGGGATCGATATAGGCGCAATTGCCGACCACCTGCTCGAGCGGCAGATTGGTATATTTCGCAATGATTTGCAGCAGCGGCTTGGTCGTGTCGTTGACCGGCGCCTTGCCGTCGGCGACGGATGCGAGAATCACGCCATGATATTCGCGGTCGGCGCGCTCCAATGCGCCCAGAAGCCTTGTCACCAGTGGCTTGTTGGCCAGCGTCTTCGGCGACGCGAATACCGCGCCCAGCTGCCACGGCGTCTCGTCGCCGACCCAGCCCAATAATCTGGCTCCGCCATCGTCGATCAGCTTGCGCGCGGTCGAGACCGGCAGCAGCGCGGCATCGACGGTTTCGCCTTTCAGAGCGGCTGCGGCGTTCGACAGCGACTGCATCGGCAGCACCTTCATGTCCGCAAGGCGGAAGCCGTATTTGTCGGCGAGCAGGCCGAGCGAATAGTGAAAGCTGGAGCCGACTTGTGTGACCGCGATGCGTTTGCCCGCAAGATCCCTGGGGCTCTTGAGGCCGCCGGCATAGGCGTTGTTGCTGGCGAAATAGCCGATCAGGGGATAGCCCGCCTTCTCGCGGCTCATGCCGCCGATCACCTTCAGCGTGCCCTTGCCGGCGAGGTTGTAGAGTCCGGCGGTGAAGGCGGTGACGCCGAAATCGACGTCGCCCGACGTGGTCGCGACCGCGATCGGCTGCGCGGCATCGAAGAATTTCAATTCGACATCGAGGCCGGCATCGCGGAAATAGCCCTTGTCCTGCGCGATGAACACCGGCGCCGACGACGACAGCCGGAGCACGCCGACCCTTGTCTTCAGCGCCTCATCGGCCCGCGCGCCTGCCGCCGTCGCGAGTAGCAGCAGGGTTGCGAGCATAAAGCGCATCGCGCGGGTGCGATAACACAACATCATCCAGTTTCCTCAGTCTCTAATTGGTGAGTTTGATGTCAGTTGAAGCATTGGCTCGATATCTCGGCAATGGCGGTGAGCGCCCTCTCCCGCTTGCGGGGGAGGGTTGGGGTGGGGGTGCCAGCCAAGTAACGGACACCGCGTGGATAGAGTTTCCCCCAGCCGCCGCGCTCTGCCGAGCGCGTCGACCTCCCCCGCAAGCGGGAGGGGTGGCACTGAGCAAGCCCAGCTTCCGCAGTTTCATAGGCAAACTCTAGATTCCCTCCGGCACGGGTTGATCCCGTCCAATAAAAGCCCCCTGCTGCTTCAGCCGCTCCTGCAATTTTCCCACCGCGATATCGCGAGGGCTTGCATTGCCATCCAGCGCCAGAGCGGCAGCGGCGCCGGCGGCCTCGCCCATCGCAAAGCAGGCGCCGGAGACGCGCGCCGCGGACTGCCCGTCATGGGTCATCGACGCGCAGCGCCCGGCGACCAGGAGATTGTCGAGGCCTTCCGGAACGAGCATCCGGTACGGCAGCTCGTTGAAGCCGCGCGACTCCGGGATCGGCGGGAACTTGAAAATCACGTCACCCGCGACATGGGATTCCATCGGCCAGCCGTTGACGCCGATACTGTCGTCGAACGACGCGCAGCCGAGCACGTCCTCGCCTGACAGCATATAACCGCCCGCGATCCGCCTGGTTTCGCGAATGCCGAGCTGCGGCGGCAGGTCGAC
>JBAVEE010000871.1:0-5110 GCA_049587575.1 Bradyrhizobium sp. | reverse complement strand
CCTCGAAGAGCAGCCGAAATGACGGCACCGCGATGCCGACCAAGATCAGCACGGGAATAAGCGTCCAGGCCACTTCGATCAGGGTGTTATGGGTGGTCCGGGACGGGACTGGGTTGGATCGGGCGTTGAACTTGACGACGACCGTGATCAGCAACGCCAGGACGAACAGCGTGATGATGGTGATGATCCAGAGCAGCCAGTTGTGGAACCAGATGATGTTTTCCATCACCGGAGTAGCCGCCTGCTGCAGCTTGTATTCCCACGGCGCCGGCTGCCCCATCTCGGCTGACGCAACCCCGCCGGCCACAAGCGCCACGCCTGCCACCATAAATCCCAGCAACCGCCGGCCCATTTGGCCCTTCGACATCTTCATGCCGCTCGCGCTCCCTTGATAAAACCCCAAAGCATTCCGCCGGATGGCGAAGCATGCTGCACGATCCGCCCTCTGACAAACGGCCTTGGGATGTACTTTAGAAGTACACCTTGGAATTCCTCGGGCCAGATCGCTAGAACGCGTCGAAATCCAGCCTCTCAAACCATAATTCCACGACTCTCGCAATGCAGTAGTACGGTGCGGAGGCGCGCTTCACCGGCTAATCTGCAGATGTCACATTTTCCCGTGAAATCAGGCGATAGCGACGGCTTTGCGACCTGACGTGGCTTGACAGGCGGATTGCCCGATGTACGCACAGACGAAGTGTTCCCGAGCGGCCTGATTCGCGACCTGGACAGCGGCCCATGCTGGCGCGAGATCGCCTTCAAGGCGCCGTCATTGCCGTGTCAGTCCATTATCGGACTGGCTTTGCCAAGGAAATATCAAGGGATCGACCCCGATGGGGCCTTCGAAATACCCGGCGAGGACCGCCGCAATCCGTCGCCATCCATTCGCCGGGAACCGGCTGGGTGGCGGTCTCGCCATCCTTTTCTGGCTCGGCCTGACGGTAGCGGCGGGCGCTCAGGGCGCGGTGCGGTCGGTCCACGGTGACTGGCAAATCCGCTGCGACACCCCGCCGGGCGCACAAGCCGAGCAATGCGCCCTGATTCAGAGCGTGGTAGCGGAAGACCGCTCCAATGCCGGCCTCACCGTCATCGTGCTCAAAACCGCCGACCAGAAGAGCAAACTGATGCGGGTGGTGGCGCCGCTCGGCGTGCTGCTGCCCTCGGGGCTGGGCCTGAAGCTCGACAATGTCGATGTCGGTCGCGCCGGCTTTGTCAGATGCCTGCCCAATGGCTGCGTGGCGGAGGTGGTGATGGACGACAAGCTGTTGGGTCAGCTGCGTACCGCCAAGACCGCGACCTTTATCATCTTCGAGACCCCCGAAGAGGGTATCGGCTTCCCGCTCAGTTTGAACGGGCTAGCTGAGGGATACGACAAGTTGCCGTGAGGCAATGTGCCTCGCTGGGCGAGGCCTGGCAGACCCTCCCTTTTGTCGCGATTGTGACTATCTGGCATCTTGTCGTCCTCGCGAAACCGGGGACCCCTAACCACAGGTTACCGTGTTGTAAGATGAGCTCCCGGCGAGTTTTTGGTTAGCTCACCAGATCCTGCGGCTGGGTCCCCGGTTTCGCGGGGACGACCAGAGAAATTTTGGAGTCTTCATGACCAATCCCGCTACCACCTCCCTGCTCGAGCGCGCCAACCTCGACCGCGATTCCGTGCGCCATCAGATCGCGAGGGGGCTTGCGGGCGCCGACGACGGCGAGCTGTTCCTGGAATACAGCCAGACCGAAGCGCTGATGTTCGACAATGGCCGGCTGAAACAGGCGACGTATGACACCTCGCAGGGGTTCGGCCTGCGCGCGGTGAAGGATGACGCGGTCGGCTATGCGCATTCCTCCGACGTCTCGCTGCCGGCGCTGATTCGGGCCGCCGATGCGGTTGCAGCGGTGCGCGGCGGCTACAGCGGAACCCTTGCGGCCGCACCGGCGCACACCAATGTGCGGCTCTATGGCGACGAAAATCCGCTCGATGCCCCCGGCTTCGAGGCAAAGGTAAAGCTGCTGGCCGAAATCGACGCCTATGTCCGCGACAAGGACCCGCGGGTGCGTCAGGTCACGGTCAGCCTGGGCGCCACTTGGCAGGTGGCGGAGATCCTGCGCCCGGACGGCGAGAGCTACCGTGACATCCGCCCCCTGGTGCGGGTCAATATTTCCGTGGTCGCAGGCCAGGGCGACCGCCAGGAAAGCGGCAGCAAGGGTTATGGCGGCCGCGAGGGCTATGCCCGTTTCATCGACAGCAAGGCGTGGCGCGAGGCCGCCGACGGCGCGATCCGCGAGGCGCTGGTCAATCTCGAATCGGTTCCCGCACCGGCCGGCGAAATGGACGTCGTGCTGGGGGCCGGCTGGCCCGGCGTGATGCTGCATGAGGCGGTCGGTCATGGACTCGAGGGCGACTTCAACCGCAAGCAGACCTCTGCCTTCGCCGGCCTGATGGGCCAGCAGGTTGCGGCCAGGGGCGTCACGGTGGTCGACGACGGCACCATGGCGTCGCGGCGAGGCTCGCTGTCGATCGACGATGAGGGCACGCCAACCAGCCGCACGGTGCTGATCGAGGACGGCATTCTCGTCGGCTACATGCAGGACCGCCAGAACGCCCGGCTCATGAACATGAAGCCGACCGGCAACGGCCGCCGCCAGGGCTATGCGCATGTGCCGATGCCGCGCATGACCAACACCTACATGCTGGCCGGTCAGCGCGATCCCGCGGAAATTCTCGCCTCGGTCAAGAACGGCATCTACGCCGCGAATTTCGGCGGTGGCCAGGTCGACATCACCTCGGGCAAATACGTGTTCCAGTGCACCGAGGCCTACAAGATAGAGAACGGCAAGATCGGCGCGCCCCTGAAGGGCGCGATGCTGATCGGAAACGGCCCGACCGACCTGCATCGCATCACCATGGTTGGCAACGATCTCGCGCTCGATACCGGCATCGGTACCTGCGGCAAGAACGGCCAAGGCGTGCCGGTCGGCGTCGGCCAGCCGACGCTGCGGATGGAACGCATTACGGTCGGAGGAACCGGCTGATGAGTGTCGAACGGGAATCTGTCGCCGCGAAGGCGCATGGCTGGGGTGTGCAAGTCCTGCAGTTTGCCGCGGCGCTGCTGATCGTTTTCCTCGCCAAGGGAGCGCTCGCCGAGCCTTTCTACGTCCCGTCAGGCTCGATGGAGCCGACGCTCCTGATCGGCGACGCGTTGCTGGCGTCGAAATATCCTTACGGCTATGGCACCGCGTCGCTGCCGATCCAGATCAGCCTGCCCGAGACCGGGCGGGTGTTCGGCGGGACGCCAAAGCGCGGCGATGTCGTGGTGTTCCGCTGGCCGGGCGACCGGTCGCAGGCCTGGGTCAAGCGAGTGGTTGGGCTGCCCGGCGATCGTATCCAGATGCGGCAGGGCCAGCTCTTCATTAACGACCGGGCCGCGACGCTGAAGCCCGATGGCATCGGCGAGGCGGAAGATGATAATGGCGGATCGGAATCCGCGTATCGTTACATCGAGACTTTGCCGGGCGGCGTCAGCCACGCGATCTTCAAGCTTCACGACAATGGCCGGCTCGACAATACCCCTGAAGTGACCGTGCCGCCGAACCGCCTGTTCGTGATGGGCGACAACCGCGACAATTCCGCCGACAGCCGCGTCTCCGTCCGCGACGGCGGGGTCGGATTGTTGCCGATGGATAATCTGGTCGGCCGCGCCGACGCCGTGGTCGGATCCTGGGATCTCGGCATCCGCAGCCAGCCGGTGTGGACATGGCTGTCCGGTTTCCGCCTGGCGCGGTTCTTCACCGCGGTGCGTTGAACGCGGCACCGCGCTTCGGCTAACCGCAACACGCGCCCTTGCCGTTCTGCTGGACCGGCGGGCACGGCACTGACCCGTAGGAACAGAACACGCAGCAATCGCCCGGCTGCGGTTTGAGTTTCTCGCCGCAGCCCTTGCAGACGTAGAAGAACTGGCAGGCATCTGTCGGCATCTTTTCGGTCGCCTGGAAGCTGCACCTTGGGCAGGTCAGGGTCGATTCAAGCTGCATGATCCTACCCTGCCCGGTTGGCTAAAAAGACGTCGTCAGATCGGTCAACCATTGCGGCGAAGCATCGACCAGTGCGGCCTCCACCCGTTTGTCGGCGCCGCTGACGATCAAAAAGCCTATCACAATGAAGGACGCGCCGAGCAGGCCCTTGCCGAATTTTCCCGCCGACATCAGGCTGGCACGGACGCGCATCAACGTCGCCCGCGACAGCAATCCAAGCAGGACCAGCGGCAGCGCCGCACCAACGCCAAACACCGCCATCGTCAGCGTGACCCGCGCCAGATCGTGTCCTTGTGAGGCCAGCAGCGACGCCGCGCCAAGCGTCGGGCCGACGCAGGGCGACCATACCGCACCGAGCAGCAGGCCGATCGCGAACTGACCCGCGAGTCCGGACGAGGCGAGACTGCTACCGAAACGACGGTCGGCCCAACCGGAAACAGGCCCGCCCGCCGCGGCAAGGCGCGCCTGCCACGATGGGACCAGGAGGACCGCGCCAAGTACCACCATGATCGCAGCCGCCGCGAGACGAAACATGCCGGCATCGATACCGAGGGAGAATCCCACCAGCGCGAGCAACAAGCCAAGCGCGGTGAACGACAGCGCGAGGCCGGCCGCCAAAGCCGACGCCCCGAGGGGATGGGCGGTGACCGCAGCACCCAGCACGATCGGTACCAGCGGCAGCACGCATGGCGACAGGATCGACAGCAATCCTGCCGCGAAGGCCAGCGTTAAACCGGTCACGAGAGCTCACAGGCTCTTGTCGAGCAGCACAGCGATCGAGGCTTCCCTGGTGTCGCCGACCGAACGTCCCTGCTCGGCGGCTCCCTTGAAGACGATCAGCGTCGACTGCATTTGAGCGCCGAACTGCTTGACCGCCGGCTTCATGGCATCGAAATCGACCCGAAAGATCTTCAGATCCCTGAACTTCGGATCCGCGGTCAACTTGTTGAGAATGGGGTTCTGCGCCTTGCAGGTTGGGCACCAGTCGGCGTGGATTTCAACCAGAATTGAGCTGCCCGATGCCTGGGCCGCCTTGAACGCCTCCGCCGAAAACGGAACAGCGGTGTTGGCCCATGCGGAGGCGAAC
>JBAVEE010000870.1:0-8006 GCA_049587575.1 Bradyrhizobium sp. | reverse complement strand
GTCCTGGGCCGCGATCGTGTCCCGGACGCGGTGCAGCGTTCTTCACGATGCACCGCAGCGCCGGGATCCATGGCGCATCGAGCACTGGGCCCCGGATCAGCAGCGCACCGCTCCGCGCTGCATCCGGGGAACGCCGGCGGCACAGAGCGAGCCCATCGCACTCCCCCACCGCCCTTCGGGCTTTGCCGTCCCCTCTGAAGCCGGGTAGAACAAGTGCTCAAACAAGCCTCGACAAGAACCAGGGAGAAGAGACTATGAAATCGCTTGCAGCCATCGTGATGGCCGGCCTCGCCTACGCTGCGTCCGGCGGAGCGGCGAGCGCGCAAATTTCCGACGACGTCGTCAAGATCGGCGTCTTGACCGACATGTCCAGCCTCTATGCCGATGCGACCGGCAAGGGCTCGCTGGCCGCGGTCCAGATGGCGGTCGCCGACTACGGCGGCAAGGTGAAGGGCAAGCCGGTCGAGGTGATCGTCGCCGATCACCAGAACAAGCCCGACGTCGGCGTCGGCATCGCCCGCAACTGGTATGACAACGAGAAGGTCGACGCGATCTTCGACGTCCCGACTTCCTCGGTAGCGCTGCCGATCTCCGCGCTGACCCGCGAGAAGAACAGGATCAACATCAATTCCGGCGGCGGCTCTTCCGACATTACCGGCGTCGCCTGCTCGCCCAACACGGTGCACTGGACCTACGACACCTACGCGCTGTCCAACGTCGCGGGCAAGGCGATGGTCAAGCGCGGCGAGGATACCTGGTTCTTCGTCACCGCCGACTACGCCTTCGGCATGGCGCTGGAGCGCGACGCCGCCAACGTCGTCAAGGAGAGCGGCGGCAAGGTGCTGGGCGACGTCCGTCATCCCCTGAACTCGTCCGACTTCTCCTCCTTCCTGCTGCAGGCGCAGGCCTCCAAGGCCAAGGTGATCGCGCTCGCCAATGCCGGCGGCGACACCACCAACGCGCTGAAGCAGGCTTCCGAATTCGGAATTACGCAAGGCGGCCAGAAGATGATCGCGCTGTTGATGGAAATCACCGACACCCACGCGCTCGGCATCAAGGCCACCCAGGGCCTCATCGTCACCGACGCCTTTTACTGGGACATGAACGACGAGACCCGCGCCTTCTCCAAGCGCTTCAACGAGAAGGTCGGCCACATGCCGACCATGATCCAGGCCGGCCTCTATTCGGCGACCATGCATTACCTCAAGGCGATCGAGGCGATCGGCACCGATGAAGCGCCGAAAGTGATGGCGCAGATGCGGGCGATGCCGATCAACGACTTTTTCGCCAAGAACGGCAAGATCCGGATCGACGGCCGCATGGTCCACGACATGTATCTGTTCGAAGTCAAGAAGCCCGCGGAGTCCAAGGGTGAATGGGATCTCTACAAGCTGATCGCCACCGTCCCCGGCGACGAAGCCTTCCGCCCGCTCGACAAGGGCGGCTGCCCGCTGGTCAAGCCGAACTGAGAATGTCATTGCGAGCCAACGGTCGCGCGAATGCGCGCCCTTCCGTCATTGCGAGCGAAGCGAAGCAATCCATCTGACCGCAGAGAGAAAGCGTGGATTGCTTCGTCGCGTTGCTCCTCGCAATGACAGCTGACGAACCGCGTCACAATCGAGCGCGTCCGGCTTGGCCGGGCGCGCCTTTTCGTTCAGCCACTCAGCTCCGGCGCCTCGTCAGTCCTCGAATTTGAACGAGACGTTGAGCTTGGCGCGGTAGGCTTCGATCTTGCCTTTGGCGTCGAGTTGCAGATCGAGCTTGACGACTTCGGCGACGCGAAGATCCCGTACGGTCTTCCCGGCCCTCTCGACCGCCGCCGCAGCGGCCTTTTCCCATGAATCCTTGCTGGTACCGATCAGCTCAATGACCTTGTAGACGCTCTCAGTCATGTCGTCCTCCCGTTCGGTATTAGGCAGGAGGCAGGTGCCCCTGCCGCGGAGAGAAGACTAACATCGGGATATCGGCGCTGAAAGGTGCAAGGTCCTGGATACGCAAAGCGCGCCCGGCAAAATGCCGGACGCGCTTCAACTTCCGCAGTCAAAGCTGCTTACGTCGAATATTTGAACTCGGGCATCGCCTTCAATTCCTCCTTGGTGGCGTTGAACACGGCATGATCCGGATACCACGGATTGGCCTTCGTGCTCGTGGACGCCGAACCCGTGGTGGTCGTCTTGCTGCCCGATGCACCCGCGGTGCCGCTGTAAGCCACCGGCTCGTTGACGAATTTGATCTTGTCGAAGGCCACCGCTACCAGGTGCTCGCCGACGCCGAGAAAGCCGCCGACCCCGAGCACGACCGCCTTGATGTTCCCGTTTCTGTCGGTGAGCAGATCGTTGATCGAGCCGACATTTTCATTCTTGTCGTTATAGACGGTGAGGCCGACGATTTTCGAGGCGCGCCAATCGCCATGGATCGAGGATTCCGATGCCGCCGGCGCCATTTTGGCGCGGTCGGTGGGGGTCATCGGAGTCTGCGCCGACGCCGCGGTTGCAAGCAATGCGGCGCCGGTCAAGGCGACCGTGATATATTTTACAAACATGTTGGATTCTCCCTGATCAATAATGTCGGGATAGAACACCTCATCGCGACGGCCGTTCCCTGGGTCAGCGCATTTTCGATAGCTGCGATGCGAGACAGGGATGCAAGACAGGGATGGAAGACAGGTTCGTGGAACCTGAGGCCCCGCGCACCAGCAGCAGTCAGCGATGCGGCCAATCTGATTTTGGTCTGGCCGCATATTCTTGAGGCGAACCGCTGTCTCTGCTCCCGGAGCAGGCCGGCAGCACGCTTCGCTCTAAAATTCCATCGTTCAGAACCCGCCCCAATATGGCGGGATTCCGTAATATTGATGCAGCTCGGCCTCTTTTGAGCGATCGCCCCAGTCGAAATCCTTGTCGACACGAAACGACGGCGCCAGCTTGAGCTCTTCGTCGTCGATGTCGAGTTCGTAGGCTTCGAACCCGGTATTGTAGGTCAGGCGCGCCCAGGGCAGCGGAAGCAGATTGGTTCCCATGCCGAGAAAGCCGCCGAAACTGAGAATCGCGTACGATACCTTGCCCGAGATCTTGTCGATCATCAGCCGTTCGATATGACCGATCCGCTCGCCGTTCGGCCGTCGCACCGCGGTGCCCTCGACCCGGTCGCTGGCGATCAGCCCGTGTGGTTTTTCCTTCACGTCACCCATCATCATCTCTCCCTTCGGATTGATGAAGCGAAACAACGTTTCAGCAGCGATCCGGTTCCGGCGCGGGCTTCGAAAGCGAATCCGCGCTCAGGGCGGCGAGTTCGGCGGAGGTCTCGACCGGCACCACGTTAAGATAAGGATTGTGCCCACCCAAGACGGACGGCAACACGGTTCGCTCGGCGGCACCGGCAAGTAGAATGACGGTATCGAACATGCATCCCGCGGTCGTGTGGCCGCCTCTCTGGGCAGGTTGCCGAAGGTCAGGTCTGGTAGTCGATCAGAAGCGCAGAGAATGACGAACTGCCGTTGCTGGCGGTGCCGGTGTTGCCGGTCGCGCTGTAGGACGACGCGGACGAGGCCGACAGCGAATCCTGCAGCGACTTGATAAACTGCTGCAACAGATCCGCCGCGCTGGTGGCGCTCGTTGAGCTGGTGCTGGTGCTGCCGCCGCTGCTGCTCGACGACGAACTGTCGCTTCCCCCGGGTGGGGGCGGCGGCGGGCCGCCAGCACCTCCGGGACCGCCAGCACCACCCGGACCGCCTGGCCCACCATTGGCGAACGCCGACTGGAAAACGCCCTGCAGCTCGGTGGCCTGATCGCTGGTCAGCTTGCCACTCGACACCTCGCCCGCAATGAGGCTGTCGATCTTCGACTTCAGATCGCCGGGAGCGGATTGCGTGTTGCTGGACGAATCGCTCGCCCGGCTGCTCTGCAGCGAGGAGGTGATGTCGGTCAGCGCGGAGGACAGCGCGGCCTGATCGGGGGAGCTGATCTTGCCGGCGGTGACTTCCGACTGAAGTTCTTTTTGCAGTTGCTGAAGCGGTGACAGGAAATTACTGCTGGAGGTCGCGGAGATTGAGGTCATGATGGCTCCGAAGGTTCTTGCTAGAGGCCTCCACGGTAGGCTTAATGATCTTAACGAGACCTTCTTGTCGCACCGTCGGCATGTTGCCCCGTGTTGCGAGCGAAGCGTCGGAAATATTTCGAAACAAAAATCCTCGTCGATTCGCCGGAATCACAGACAAGGCTCCGCATGACCATGGCAACACCGAACATTCTCGTCGTTGAAGACGACCGCGAGACGCGGACGCTGATCGCGAAATACCTGCGCAGCAACGCCTGCAATGTAACGACCGCCAATGACGGGCGCGAAATGGTCCGGGCGATGACCGATCATCGCGTCGATCTTCTGATTCTCGACGTGATGCTGCCGGGTGAAGACGGCCTCACCTTGTGCCGCAAGATCCGCGGGGAATCGCAGGTGCCGATCATCATGCTCACCGCGCGTGGCGAGGACGTCGACCGCATTCTCGGCCTCGAGATGGGCGCGGACGACTACCTTGCCAAACCGTTCAATCCGCGCGAATTGCTCGCCCGCATCAACGCGGTGTTGCGCCGCCAGGCCGCCGCGCAGAGCCTCAGCACCATCAACGGCGCGACCGCTCTCGCCTTCGCCGGCTGGCGGATCGATTTCAGGCTGCGGGAGCTGCGCAATCCGGCCGGCGCGCGGGTCGCGATGACGAGCGCCGAATTCGACCTGCTTCGCGCGTTATGCGAACGGCCAGGCCGCGTGCTGTCGCGCGACAGCCTGCTCGATCTCACCCAGGGGCGCAATGCCGGCTCGTTCGAGCGCAGCATCGACGTGCTGGTCAGCCGCATCCGGCGCAAGATCGAACCCGATCCGCAGGACGCCACCATGATCAAGACCGTGCGCTCGGGGGGCTATATGTTCACCCCGGCGGTCGAGGCGATCACGGTCCCCCACAACGGTCCCTCATGAAGCTGTTCGATTTTCTGCATCTGAAGAACATCAGCGGCCAGATCGCGGCCCTGGTGATCGCCTCGATCATAGCCATTCACCTGATCCTCACGGCGATCTTTCTCGTCAGCCGGCCGGACCAGCCCGATCCGATGATCGATCGCGGACACGCGCAGTTTGCCGCGGCGGTCCTGCTGCTCGGCGCGGCGGCCGCCGCCGATCGGCCGCGGCTGTTCGCCGACATCGGCCGGGCATTTCCGAAGCTCGAGGTCGAGAGCCTTCCGCCGGGTCCGGTTCCGCCGGCGGCCGATCCGGAGGGCCTGGACCTGCGCAGCCTGCACCGGCGGCTCGACGCCAGCTACCGGATCTTTCCGCTCGCGCACGACAAAGACCGCCACAGGGTCGGCATCGCGCTGCCGGACGGCGCCATGATTTCCGCAACGGTGCTGCCGGACCAGCGGCAACGTCCGTTCTGGTTCGGGCCCTGGGCGGTGACATTGCTGTTTGCCATTGTCA
This sequence comes from Bradyrhizobium sp., assembly GCA_049587575.1. Lineage (GTDB taxonomy): Bacteria > Pseudomonadota > Alphaproteobacteria > Rhizobiales > Xanthobacteraceae > Bradyrhizobium. The sequence continues at coordinate 2,543 of JBAVEE010000870.1, read as the reverse complement.
GCGTCGGTCTGCTTGGCCTGTGGGCGGCGCGGGCCTTGACGGCGCCGCTGTCCTCGTTCGCGAAGGCGGCCGAAAGCTTCAGCCTGAACGGCGCCGCGGCGCCGCTGCCCGAACGCGGTCCCGAGGAAATCCGCTCGGTGGCGAAAGCGCTGAACCGGATGCGGGAGCGCATCACGACCCTGATCGACGACCGCACCCGGATGCTGGCCGCCATCAGCCACGACTTGCGGACCCCGATCACCCGAATGCGGCTGCGCACCGAATTCATCGAGGACGAGGTGCACCGCCGCCGCATGATGAGCGACCTCGACCAGATGCGATCGATGCTGGAATCCGTGCTTTCCTTCCTGCGCAACGACCGCAAGCTCGAAGCCATGACCCTGACCGATATCGCCACCACGCTGCAGCTTGTCACCGACCAGTTCGCGGATATGGGGCACAAGGTCGTCTACGATGGTCCGGAACACGCCATGGCGATCGTGCGGCCGGACGATCTCGGTCGCAGCGTCACCAACCTGGTGGAGAACTCGGTCAGGTTCGGCGCGATGGCCACGATTCGTCTCAGGGCGTCGCCGGACGTCGTGACGATCGAGGTCGAGGACGACGGCCCCGGAATTTCCGACGCCCGCAAGGATGTGATGCTGGAGCCATTCGTGCGCGGCGACGACGCCCGGAACATGGACGAAGCCGCGGGCTTCGGCCTCGGCCTTTCCATCGCGCGCAGCATCGTGCTGGCGCATGGCGGCGAGCTTTCCCTCAACGACCGGCAGCCGCATGGATTGATCGTTTGCATTCGATTGCCGGTTCGCCAGCCGAACCGGCAGCCGGCCGCCTGAGCGCGCAACATCCGATTTTTGTCTGACGCGTTGCAAAGCGGTCTCCATCCACCGATCAGGTCCGGAGGCATGTTTCGCTCGAAACCGCCTTGGCTGTCAGGCCGCGCCAGCGGCGGATTCGGGCGAAAGCCCGAGAAAGCCGGATTTTCGCCACACCGGCGCCGCGGCGAACGCAACAATACGGCTCATCAAGCCTCCAACCGCGGCATCGACCCGCGCCCGCCCGGAGGCCCTCCGCCATGAAGCATCTGTTGACCCTCGCCTGTCTCGCCGCCATGGCGGCGCTGACCGTTCCGCAAACCGCTCGCGCCCAGCGCGCCGATTATAACGAGCTGGTCGCCAGGCACGCCCAGGCCAACGGCGTGCCGGAAGCCCTGGTGCATCGGGTGATCGTGCGCGAGAGCCGCTATCAGCCTCATCTCGTCGGGCGCGGCGGCACCATCGGCCTGATGCAGATCAAGCTCGCCACCGCGCGCAGCCTTGGCTACACCGGATCGGCCGAAGGATTGCGCGATCCCGATACCAATCTCACTTATGCGGTGAAATATCTCGCCGGCGCCTACCGCGCCGCCAACGGCGATCACAACCGCGCCGTCGCCTATTACGCCGGCGGCTATTACGGGGTCGCCAAGCGCCAGCGCCTCAGAGCGCCCGTCGAGGCCAGGGCGGAACAGGTTCCCACAAAATAGGATACGTGCCCCGGACGCAGTGCAACGCGCCGTTCTTGCGGCGTGGTGCGCTGCTGATCCGGGGTCCATCGTTTGAAGCGCGGTGTGGATCCCGGTTCTGCGGAGCAGCGCGAAGAGCGCTGCACCGCGCCCGGGACACGCCGGGGCACGCTGCATTCGGTGCAGTTCCGCGCAAGACGCGTTGACACCCCGCCGCATCGGCCTACATTAGCCCTGTTCCGAGGGGAGCTCCGATGAGGAGCTGAGAGACCGCACGCTCAAGTCCTTCTTGATGAGGGAGGCGAGACCGCGGTGACCCTTTGAACCTGATCCGGGTCATGCCGGCGAAGGGACAGGGATGTACCAGAGTTCGACACCACAGCGCGGGCATTCGCCCGTCGCAGCCCGGGGGGAATCCCCGGTTTCCATCATCGGCGCCGGCATCGCCGGCGCGTGGCAGGCGCTGTTGTTCGCGCAGGCCGGCCACCCCGTGACGCTGCATGAGCGCAGCGACGAGGCGATGATGCTCTCCACCAGCCACTGGGCCGGCGGCATGCTCGCGCCCTATTGCGAAAGCGAGGTCTGCGAGCCGATCATCAGCCGGCTCGGCCAGCGCGCGCTCGATCTGTGGCGCCGGGAATTGCCGGACACGCCGTTCAACGGCTCGCTGGTGGTGGCGCATGCGCGCGACCGCGGCGACTTCGAACGTTTCGCGAAGCGGACCTCGGGCCACCGCCGGCTCGACGCGCGCGGGCTCGCCGAACTCGAACCCTCGCTCGAGGGCCGTTTCCGCGACGGGCTGTTCTTCGCCGACGAAGGCCATGTCGAGCCGCGCCGCGTGCTGCCGAAACTGCACGAGCGCATCATCGCCGCCGGCGGCACCATCAGGTTCAACAGCGAACCGGCCTCCGGCGAGTTCGAGGGCATCGTGATCGACTGCCGCGGGCTTTCCGCGCGCGACACCCAGCCCGAATTGCGCGGCGTCAAGGGCGAGCTGATCCTGATCGAGACCGACGAGGTGAAACTGGCGCGGCCGGTG
>JBAVEE010000869.1:0-3873 GCA_049587575.1 Bradyrhizobium sp. | reverse complement strand
GGCGCCGATCACCTGAAGGCGCTGGCGCGGATCGCGCGGCTGTTGCGCGACCAGGACGTCGCCAAGAAGCTGCGGGCCTCGCGCGATGCGCCGGCGATCTATTCGGTGCTGGCGCTGCCACCGGCGACCGCGGCGTAACCAGCGCAGCCATTATTGCAGGCTACAATAGTGCGCCTTGCGCAGACTGCGTGAACTTGTCTGCGCCGGCGGCAATCCATCTTTTATGAAAAGCACATCTGACGAAAACCGGTGGATACGCGGGCTAAGGCCCGCGCATGACACATCTTCGGATCCTGGGCGTCAGTGAACGCTGACGGCCTGCAGCTCGTTGCTCCAGGCATTCGCGATCGCCGCTTCCCGGCTGTCGGTCAGCATGATCGGCGTGCCGTCGGCGGCGTGCAGCGCGAACAGCTTCAGTCCCGGCGCGACCTTCGGCGCCTGCGGAAACAGCCCCGGAACGTCCTCGGAACGGATCTGCTTCACATAGGCGATATGGCCCTCGCCCAGGCTCGCCAGCGCCTCGGGGGATACGCCCGCCGATTCAAACACTACTTCAGCTTCAGTCATGGTCTCGACTCCTCTGTCAGACTAAGCGGTCGAGTCCGCTACTCGTTCCCATTATTCGTGTTCATTGATAGCGATTGTCTTAACGACCTTTTCCGGCTCCGGCCGGGCCAGATCGATCGACAACAGCCCGTTTTTCAGGTCCGCGCCCAGCACCTGCATCCCCTCCGCCAGCACGAAGGTGCGCTGGAAGTGGCGCGCGGCGATGCCGCGATGGATGTATTGCCGGGCCTTGTCGTCCTGCTGGCGGCCCCGGATCACGAGCTGGTTTTCCTCAATGGTTACATCAAGTTGGTCGCGGGTAAATCCCGCCACCGCGAGCGTGATGCGCAAGCGCTCGGGCTGGCCGTTGGCGCGGTCGCAGCGCTCGATGTTGTAGGGAGGATAACCGTCGGCGCCTTTGACGACGCGATCGAGCGCACGCTCAATTTCGTCGAATCCCAGCAGGAACGGACTCGATAACGAAGGAACACGAGACATATTTTTGCAAAGTCCTCTCGAAGCGACTTTGAAGTTTCAGGGCCCTTGCGGCGCCCCAACGCGACCCGATGGCGAATTGGCCCTCCGGTCAATCACCAATATGGGCATAATCCAGGGGGGTTCAAGCACCCGACGACAGCCCGTACGGGGGGCGCAGCGGGTGCGTCGAGGCGACCGGTTCAGCGCCGGCGTTCGTGGCCGCAGACGACACCCTCGGCCATCAACGCGTCGATCTCGCTCCCTGAATATCCGAACTCCGCCAGCACCTCGGCGGTGTGCTGGCTGAATTTGGGCGGCACGCTGCGCAGGCTCGGCTTGCTGCGTTCAAGACGGATGGGCGAGGCCACCCCCTTGTACCAGTCCTTTTCGACGACGTCGCCGCGATGGACGGTGTGGGCACTGGTCAGGGCCTGGTCGATCGACTGCACCGGTCCGGCCGGCAGGCCCGCGGCAAGCAGTCGATCGCACAACGGCCCGGCGTCGTGCTGGCTGAACACGGCGGCGAGCTCGGTGCGCAAGGCATCGCGGTTGGCGATGCGGTCCTTGTTGCGCGCAAAGCGCGGATCGGTGCCGAGTTCGGGTTTGCCGATCTCCCTGGCGAGCTTGCGGAAGGTCCCGTCATTGCCGACGCCGATGAAGATATCGGCGGTGCGCGTCGGAAAGATCGCATACGGCACGAGATTGGGATGCTCGTTGCCGGTGAGCTGCGGCGGCTTGCCGTGCATGAAATAATTCGCCGCGTGCGGATGCATGATCGCGAGGCCGGTTTCATACAGCGTGGTTTCGAGAAACTGCCCCAGGCCCGATCGCTGCCGCTCCGACAGCGCCATCAGGATGCCGATCGCCGCGTACAGCCCGGTGGTGATATCCACCAGCGGAACGCCGATCCGCATCGGGCCGGATTGCGGCGAGCCGGTCGCGGCGATCATTCCGGTCATGGCCTGGATGATGGCGTCATAGCCGGGATTGCCGCCGCGCGGGCCGTCGGCGCCGAAGCCCGAGATGCGGCAGTGCACGAGCTTCGGAAATCTTGCGCGCAACATTTCGTTGCCGATGCCCCATTTGTCGAGCGTGCCGGGCTTGAAATTCTCGATCAGGACGTCGGCGCCCTCGAGCATCTTCATCAGCACGGCGCGGCCGCCTTCCGAAGCCAGGTCGAGCCCGATCGAGCGCTTGTTGCGGTTGATGCCGACGAAATAGGCCGCGTCCTCGCCGTGGAACGGCGGTCCCCAGTCGCGCACCTCGTCGCCGGCCGGCGGCTCGACCTTGATCACGTTGGCGCCGTGGTCGGCGAGGATCTGCGTGCAGTAGGGTCCGCCGAGAACCCGCGTGAGGTCGATCACGCGCAATCCGGTCATCGCGCCGGGAGCATTTTCGGTTGTCATCAGGGGCTTCTTGCGAAGTTGGTGGAGAGGGGCGTCGCCGGGAGTTTAAATCATCAGAGGCGCTTCTTCGCAAATGCCGGCCGGAGCCTGACTTCAGATATCTTTCGAACGCGATGGCGCGCCCTTCGTCGCTGAACCCAACATAGGTCTTCAACCGCCAAGGCCTGAACTTGGAAGTAGGGGAAACCTCGCCGGCATTGTGCTTGGTCAATCGCGCCGGCACGTCGTCGGTAATCCCGATGTGGAAATCTTCGGAATCGTGACTTTCGAGGATGTAGACGTATTTCATGGCGGCGCCGGTCTGCCTTGGCGACGATAGGACTTGCCGCGGCCCGTCTTCGCCCTGCGGGCTACGCCGCGGCAGCCTTCTCTTGTTTCGCTACGATAGACCGGCATATGGCTTGCCGAGCCGGAGCTTGCGAAGCAAGCGAAGGCTGGTGGAGCCAGGCGGGATCGAACCGCCGACCTCTTGCATGCCATGCAAGCGCTCTCCCAGCTGAGCTATGGCCCCTTAAAGAACCCGCGCGCCTTGGGCGACTCGCGGGGAAAAACCCTGAACACAATTCAGGGCCGATCTCAAGTCTCCTCGTCGCCGCCGACGTCGCCGATGATATCGGTGACGTCCTCGTCGCCTTCTTCCTCATCGGCGATGAAGGTGGAATCATCGTCATCGTCGTCTTCGATGGTCTCGTCGATCTCGATGTCGTCTTCCGATTCGGGAACGACGGCCTTGACCTTGCCGGTATTCTCCTCGGCGTCGGCTTCCTCGAGCGGCACCAACTCTTCGGCTTCCATCGGCTCCGGCGTGGCTTCTGCGGCGGAAGCGGCGGCTGCGGCGCTGGCGCGCGCGGCGGCGTCGGCGCGGGTCCGCGGTGGTGGAATGGGCGCAATCGGCACAACCTCCCCGGTATAGGGGGAGATCACCGGGGTCTTGTTGAGGTCATAGAATTTCTTACCCGTGGTCGGGCAAATGCGCTTGGTTCCGAGATCGGATTTGGCCACGTGTGGAATCCTGGGAATGTTCTGAAAAACGGTGCTTCACTTGGCTAGTTGAGGCGCTGCTGTCAATAGCGCTCTGCGAGAGACAGATGCCAGCGTGACGCAGCGCGGCCCATGTGATACCTGCCGCCGGCGCAGAGGACACAATCTTGACCCATTCTGACCAGGTAAGCCCGCTCGAAGCCCGCTGCAGCGGGCCCCTGACCGGCAAGGTCCGCGTACCCGGGGACAAGTCGATTTCGCACCGTGCCCTGATTTTGGGCGCGCTGGCGGTAGGCGAAACCCGCATTTCGGGCCTGCTCGAAGGCGAAGACGTGCTGAATACCGCCGGGGCGATGCGGGCGCTGGGCGCCCATGTGGAACGCGCAGACGGCGGCTGGCTGGTCCGCGGAGTCGGTGTTGCCGGTTTTGCGACGCCTTCATCGACGCTGGACCTTGGCAATTC
>JBAVEE010000868.1:0-2700 GCA_049587575.1 Bradyrhizobium sp. | reverse complement strand
CGCTGGATCGGCCGGTTGGCGGGCCAGTAGGAATTCGGCGCCTTCAGGAACCAGAGCGGCTCCTTCGGCTCCTTGAAATCGTTCTTGGCCGCGAGCTGGTGGAAATTGTTCCACAGGCAGACCATTTTCGATGGATCGCACGGAGTCAGAACCTCAACGTCGGAGAGCTTCAGCGTCTCGCCGGTCGGCTTGGCCCCGGCGAACATGTCGCCGTTGTGAACCGCGATGGTATCTCCATCCAGCGTACCGATGCCGGTCTTGCCGCCTTGCTCGAAGCGAATCCATTTTGTCATCTGCAACCTCCCGGTGCCGAAAAGGCAGCGTCATTCGATCGCGCGGCCCTTTGGCTTAGTGTAATACCGATCTCGATCCTCGCAATCATGCACTGCATCATTGGGAAAGGCGGACATTGTCCGCTATACCAGCCAGCAAGGCGGCCGGCCGGCAAACGGCGGTTCATCATGGAGGGACGCTATGGGGAAACGGAAATGGTCGAGGCGTGAGCTGCTCGGAGTATCGGCGGGCTCGGTTGCAGGCATGCTTTTCGCCGAACCGCTGAGAGCCGCCGCACCCGCGCCGGCCGCCGTCACGCCGGCGCTGATCGACGCCGCGCGCAAGGAAGGCAAGCTCTCCTATTACTCGGCGCTCGAACTCAACGTCGCCGAACGCCTCGGCAAAATGTTCGAAGCCAAATATCCGGGCATTGCCGTACGGGTGGAGCGTTCCGGCGCCGAGCGGATTTTCCAGCGCATCGCGCAGGAGCAGGGAAGCGGCATCCATGCCGTCGACGTCGCCAACAGTACCGACCCCGCGCATTACCTCGACTGGAAGAAGAACGGCTGGCTTGCGCGTTACCTGCCCGAGGATGTCGCCAAGCACTTTCCCGCCGATCAGGTCGACCCCGATGGAATGTCCGCCACATCCTGTGCCTGGATGGAAACCATCGGCTACAACACCAATCTGGTCAGACGCGAGGATGCGCCGAGGAGCTATGCCGACCTGCTCGATCCGAAGTGGCAGGGCAAGATCGTCAAGGGCCATCCCGGCTATTCGGGCGCCATCCTGACCGCGACCTTCGTGCTCGCGCGCGACCTCGGTTGGCCTTATCTTGAGAAACTGGCCCGGCAAAAGGTGATGCAGGTGCAGTCGGCGGCCGATCCGCCGAAAAAGATCCTGCTCGGCGAGCGCGCGGTGATGGCCGACGGCAACGACTACAACCTAGTGCTGCTCAAGGACCAGGGCAAGCCGGTGGAGGTGGTGTACCCGATCGAAGGTTCGCCGCTCATCATTGTTCCCAGCGGCGTATTCGAAAGCGCGCCCAATCCGAACGCTGCGCGGCTGTTCCAGAGCTTCTTCTTCAGTCCGGAAACCCAGCAAATGCTGGCCGACGACTATGCCCTTCGTTCGTTCCACGCGCAGGTCAAGGAGAAGCCGGGACGCACGCCGATGTCGGCCTTGAAATTGCTCAAGGCCGACCCGGCCGCCGTGCAGGCGCAGAGCGAAGAGATCAAGGCGCGCTATTCCAAGGTGTTCGGGGTGTGAGCGCCGGGGCGGGGCTGATGCCGACGGTATCGCCATAAGACAAGAGGCGCCCCTTTCGGAGCGCCTCTTTCACGTCGTGACTTCGGCGGGGAAAACCCGCCAGCCGATTACAGCGAGTAGTACATTTCGAATTCGACCGGATGCGGCGTCATTTCGTAGCGCGCGACCTCGGTCATCTTCAGCTCGATATAGCTGTCGATGAAGTCGTCGTCGAATACGCCGCCGGCTTTCAGGAACGCGCGATCCTTGTCGAGATTCTCCAGCGCCTCGCGCAAGCTACCGCATACCGTCGGGATCGCCTTCAGTTCTTCCTTCGGCAAATCGTAGAGGTCCTTGTCCATCGCCGGACCCGGATCGAGCTTGTTCTTGACGCCGTCGAGGCCCGCCATCAGCATCGCGGCGAAACCGAGATACGGATTGGCCATCGGGTCGGGGAAACGCACCTCGACGCGCTTGGCCTTCGGATTCGAGGTGTAGGGGATGCGGCAGGAGGCGGAGCGGTTGCGCGCGGAGTAGGCGAGCAGCACCGGCGCCTCATAGCCCGGGACCAGACGCTTGTAGGAGTTGGTCGACGGGTTGCTGAAGGCGTTGATCGCCTTGGCGTGCTTGATGATGCCGGCGATGTAGGACAGGCAGGTCTCCGAGAGGTCGGCGTATTTGTTGCCGGCGAACACCGGCTTGCCGTCCTTCCAGATCGACTGGTGGCAGTGCATGCCCGAGCCGTTGTCGCCATAGACCGGCTTCGGCATGAAGGTGGCGGTCTTGCCGTAGATGTGAGCGACCTGCTGGATGCAGTATTTGTAGATCTGCATCTGGTCGGCCATCAGCGTCAGCGTGTCGAACTTCATGCCGAGTTCGTGCTGGGCGGACGCCACTTCGTGGTGATGCTTCTCGACCTTGACGCCCATCTTGGCCATGGCGCCGAGCATTTCCGAGCGCATGTCCTGCACCGAATCCTGTGGCGGTACCGGGAAGTAGCCGCCCTTGGTGCGGATGCGGTGACCGAGATTGCCGCCTTCATATTCGGTGTCGGAGTTGATCGGCAGTTCCGACGAGTCCAGCTTGAAGCCGGTGTTGTAGGGGGTGGTCTGGAAGCGGACGTCGTCGAACACGAAGAACTCGGCTTCGGGTCCGAAGAAGACGGTGTCGCCGACGCCC
>JBAVEE010000867.1:0-2536 GCA_049587575.1 Bradyrhizobium sp. | reverse complement strand
GCCCCGGCTTGCCCGGCGGTCCGGCCTTGCCGCGCGGACCTTCGGGTCCGGGCCGTCCGGGATGGCCCTGCGGTCCGGGACGTCCCGGCTCGCCGGGTCGCCCGCGGGCGCCCTGTGGCCCCGGCCGTCCCTGCCGGCTGACTGTGTCGTTCGCCACCTGCGCGCTCTCCCGGTGATTACGAAGGAATTTCTTAGCAGAGGTTGGACGATGGCAGCAATCGCGCGCTTCTCATCCGCAAACCCTCAAATCGCCCGGTAGCCGCCGTCCGCCATCACGATCGATCCCGTCACGTAAGCCGAGAGGTCGGAGGCGAGGAAAATCGCCGGCCCCACGATGTCCTCCGGCTTGCCCGCGCGTCCCAGCGGCGTGTGGTCCATGAAAATCTTCACCAGGCCGGGATCGTTGGCGCGCACCTGCGCGTTCAGCGGCGTTTCGATCAGGCCGGGGCCGATCGCGTTGACGCGGACGCCGTGCTTGCCGAGTTCGGCGGCGAGTGCGCGGGTGAAGCCGAGCACGCCGTGCTTGGAGGTGGTGTAGGCCGGCGAGTTCGGCGTCCGCACATGCACGAAGGACTGGATCGATCCGCTATTGACGATCCGTCCCCTGGTCGCGCGCAAGGGCTCGAGGAAGGCGTGCGTGACGTTGAAGGTGCCGTTGAGGTTGATGGCGATGATGTCGTCCCAATCCTTGAACACCGCCGAGGCCTCGCCGGTGAACGGGTTGCGGCGGTTGATGCCGGCATTGTTGACCAGGATCGACACCGGCCCGAGCTGCGCGGCAACGCGTTTGGCGATCGCGGTGCAGTCCTCGCGCACGGTCACATCGAGCGCGAAGCTCGCGGCCTGGCCGCCGGCCTCGCGGATTTCCTGCGCGGCCTGCTCGGCCGCCTCGGCGTTGATGTCGACGAGCGCGACCTGCGCGCCCTCGCGGGCGTAGCCCGCCGCGATCGCGCGCCCGATTCCGGAGCCGGCGCCGGTCACGACCGCGATATGGTTTTCGAGCAGGGGCATGGCGGCGTCCTCATGTTCCGGTTTCAGGGCTTTCGCTACAAACTAATTCAAATCGGCAAGGACAGAAACCAAAAGCGTTACCCGCGCATGGTATTGATTGGGTCCGGTATTGCGCCATGGACAGACAGCTTTCGGAATGGAACGTCGAGATCGAGCGGATATGGTCGGCGGTCGCGCCTGATTACGGCGAAGCCGTGCGCATCGCGACGCATATCGCGACCGCCGGCGAGGAGGCGGTGCTGCGGCAGGCGGCCTCGCAGGCGCTGCCGATCCTGCGCAGCGCCGCGCATCACGACGCCGACAGGATCACCCGCGATGCCGCGCGGCGCCGGCTCGCTGTTCTCCGCGACGTCCTGCACGCGTTCATCACCCCGCAATTCGGCAAGCGTCAGGCGCCGGCGAAGTCGTCGACGCCGGAGGAGGGTTACCGACAACTGCTGGGATTGCCGCTCGGCTGTCGTCTCTCGGGCAGCGAGATCCACCGCGCCTACAAGCGCCTCGCCAAGCGCGCGCATCCGGACGCCGGCGGCAACGTAAAGGCGTTTCAGGAACTGTCGGCGGCGCGGGATGCGCTGATGCAGGAACAGCGCGCGCGGCCGCGAAACTGATCCGATCGAGCCGGCCGGTTCAATCGAGACGGTTGCAAATTCACCGCTGAAAGAGCATAGGGCGGGCAAAGGCGACCTGTCCGGCGTGGCGGCGCGAGCCAGTCCGCCGAGGGGAAGGATGTCATGAATTCGACCAGCGAAGAAAAAATCAGGCCCGTCGATCCCGAGCGGTTTCATCAGGCGTTGGGTATCTATCAGGCGGCGCTTGCCGCGGAGGCGCCGCAGGCGGCCGCGGGCGAAGCCGCCTCGGCGGCGGAGGTTCCCGGCCATCGCGGCATCGCCGCCGTAAAAAAGGAATTTCCCGACGTTGGCGAATTTGAAAGCCTGAGCTTCCGGCTGCAGCGGTTCTCCGAAATCATCGGCGACAGGAAGCTGATCAAGTGGGGCATGGTGCAGCACAGCGAAGGCGGCATCGAGGTCCATGACGCCGTGATCAACGCGCTGGCGGCGGCCCCCTTCCGCAAATCCGGCGTGCTCGACAAGCCGGCGTTCCACAGCCTGGTCAAGGCGGAATACACCCGGCTCGAGGCGGCGGAGACGACGTCGTAGCTGCGGTCTGGGGCGATGGTCCCCGCGGCGTGCCACCGATTCAAATTTCAAACAGCCCGGGCTCAATCCATTCTTCGTCATTCCGGGATGGTGCGCTAGCACCAGACCCGGAATCTCGAGATTCCGGGTTCGATGCTTCGCATCGCTCCGGAATGACGCCAAAACACGGCTTCGCGATCTCGCCACGCATTTCGCGCGAGTTTTGGCCTGCTCGTTCCGCCCTCTCCAATCAAAGGGCGCAGGGAATGCCGGGCGCCCGATGCGCCCGATAGCCGCGTGTGCAATGTTATTGGGTAGAAGCGCACACGCGTTAGTCAGGTCACACCGGAATCACCCGGCATTCCCCACGCAATGGTTTTACGGCTTAT
>JBAVEE010000866.1:0-1939 GCA_049587575.1 Bradyrhizobium sp. | reverse complement strand
ATATCCTGCGGCAGGTCGTCGATTACCCAGTCCGCCAGATATTCGATGCCGTTGAGGCGCAGCAGATCGAGTGTCTCGTTGTTTTCCGTCAGGCCGGGACTTTCCCACGACCTCACCGGCTTGCCGGTGAACTGCGCGATGGTGTCGACGGCCCGCTTGATCGTATCGGCCTGGTTCTCCAATTTATGCATCGGCCCCTGGATGAAGCCGTGGCCCATGAACTCAAAACCGGCCTCGAGCGCGGCCGAGGCGACGCGCGGGTAGGAACGGCAAACGCTGGCGTTCAGCGCCAGGGTCACCGGCATGTTCCGGTCGGTCAGCGCCTTGAATTGCCGCCAGAATCCGGCGCGCATGCCGTATTCGTGCCATGACCAGTTGGGCACGTCGGGCAGCAGCGGCTGTCCCATCGGCGGGCTGAGCACGGTTCGCGGCATCGCGTTCTCGATCCGCCATTCCTCGACATTGAGGATGACCCAGACCGCGAGTTTCTTGCCGCCCGGAAGCCTCAGCTTCGGCCGGTCGATTTGTGCCTGATAGGGAATTCGATCGGAAAGCGCCACGGCGGGTCTTCTTGATTGGCTCGCGGGTTATTCCGCGGCGTTGGACTGTTTCGAGGTGGCTGCGTTGACCCGCGGCATGACCTTTTCAGCCATCAGAATCATGGACTGCCGCCCGAGCTCGCGGTCCTTCCAGTCCTTGCCGGCGTATAGCAGGGTGCCGAACTTCCCGACCTCGTCCTGGAAGGCCAGCACCTGATCGGTGACGCTTTCGGGGGTCCCGTAGATGATCAGCTTGTCGCAGACCATCTCGAGCGTTACTTCGTCGTCGGGTTGGTCCCGTCGGGTCTTGAACAGCTCGATGCGGCCGTTCTTCTTCAATTTGGTGAACAGCGAGCGGTAATAATAAACGTAAGGACCGTTCGGATCGGTCGCGTAGGCTTTTGCCGTCGCCGCGTCCTTGGCGACGAACACGCTCTTGGCGACGCGCCAGTTCGCGGGGTCCGCAGGGCGACCGCCGCGCTCGCAGCCCTCGACATATTTCGGCCAGTGGCTTTTCACCCAGGCCGGCATCAGGAAGTTCGCCGAAATCGGGTCCCAGCCGCGTACCGCAGCCTCGGTGACGCCCTTTGAGAACGGCGCCACCGCAGTGACGACGATCGGCGGATGCGGCCGCTGCAACGGTTTGGCGATAAACCCTTGCCCGATATCCTCGATCAGCGTCCGCTCCGTCGAGATGTTCCAGTATTTTCCCTTGAAATTATACGGCGGGTTGCCGGCCCAGATGTCGAGGACCTGATTGATCGACTCGAGAAACATCTCGTTGCGGTTGGCGTCCAGATTGCCGAACAATTCAGCGTCCGACAGTAGGCCGCCGGGGCTGATACCGAAAATCAGGCGACCGTCGAGCATGTGGTCGAGCATGGCCATGGTGGCTGCCACTGTGGCCGGATGGGTGTTCGGCATGTTGATAGTACCGGTGCCCAGTTTGATCTGCTTGGTCGCGGCGGCGATCCAGGCCAGGAACGCCATGCAGGAGGTGATGTTCTCGGCCCTGTCGGTGACGTGCTCGCCGACATAGGCCTCGGCGAATCCGAGCTCGTCGGCCAGCAGGAAGGCTTCGCGATCTTCGCGGAGCGAAAGCTGCCAATCCTTGTCGAGAGGATGGATCGGCATGGTAAAGAAACCCAGATTCATCGGCTGCTCCTCCCCGGAGCTGATTTTGGTGCGTTCCGAACGGCGCACATTTCCTGCCATTATGACTAATCCGAAAGTCGAGTCATCAGAAATAATCGTTCGATAAACAAACTTGACCTTTGGCAGGCACCGCCGTCTAATTCAAAAAAATAAGCCACAACCCGGCCGGGGAGGTCACATCGATGAAAGCCTCGGCTTTCAGCTACGCCCGCGCAACCAGCGTTGGGAACGCGATCGAGTTGCTG
>JBAVEE010000865.1:0-2015 GCA_049587575.1 Bradyrhizobium sp. | reverse complement strand
GTCCTATCGCAGCGTTCTGGCGCGCGGTTTCGCCCTGGTGCGCGACGGCGAGGGCCACGCGGTGCACGCCGCAGCCAGCATCGGCCCGGGGGCGCGGCTCGAACTGGAATTCGCCGACGGACGTGTCGGCGCCACCGCGGATGCGGATCGGCCGGCGGCGACGGGGACGCCGGTAAAGCCGGTCGGCAGCGAGCCGAAGCCGGCTACGCCCAAGCGCGTAGCCAAACCCGTTGGCCAGGGAAGCTTGTTTTAGAGCATTCGTATCACGTTCACCGCGCCAGCCATTCCGCGACGCGTTTTTGCGAATCGGCGCGCGCTTCGGTGTCGGTGCCGACATGGCCCTTTTCGGGCTCGGTCGCGTCGGCGGTCGGGCCGATCGCGTGAGGCGGCAAATTGGCACGGTCGAAATCGTGGTAGGCGCCGGGATAAACCACGATCCGCGCCAGCGCGCTGCGCCCGTGCGCGCCGTCGATCATCTGACGGCAGGCCGGCGGCGAACTGACGTCGTCCTTGCCGCCGATCAGGACCAGGGTCGGAACCCGCGCGCTCCAGCCAAGACCGGACGACAGACGGCAATCCGGATAGAACGCAATCGCCGAGCGGAAATCCGGCTCGACATTGCGCGACGCCAATTGCGGACGTACCGCCCACAGCAGCGCGCTCGCGCCATTGGCCCAGCCCATCAGGCTGATGCGGCCGTGCGCGGCCCAGGGCTGCTGCACCAACCATTGCCGCGCCGCCATGATGTCGACCACGCGCTCGCGGCGCGCCAGTATATGACGTTCCCTGACGCGGCATTGCGGGCCGAGTTCGCGCGATCCATAACTGTCCGGCAGCAGGACCGCCTTGCCGTCCTTCAACAATTGCTCCGCCCAATCGCGATAGCGCGGCTGCACCGGTTCGGAATGGCCGGCCAATCCACCGCATCCGTGCAGCGCGATCACGACCGGAAACGGGCCACCGCCGTCGGGCTTGTAAAGCTGCGCGTGCAGGACCCCGCTGCCCGAGGGAATCTCGACCGCATGCGGAACAGGCACCGGCGCGGCATCCGCCGCAGACGCCACGGCAAAAAGTGCCAGGAAGATAATGGCCGCCAGAGAGCGCATCGGGGTTTGCCGGGTCATGATGGCGCTGGGACAACAGCGATCCATTGCTGGAAAGGCTAGCACGCGGCAAAGATGGCAATTCATCACAAATCGGTGGGTTTGACCGGCGGACAAGCTGACCTATCTATGGTAGATTGAACTAGTGGCATTCGGCCCGGCCCATCGCCGGGACCTATCGGAGAACTCAACCGTGCTGAATAAATTCGGCCCCTCGGGCGGCGAGGCAAAGCTGCAATATCTGGATGGCGATTTCCGCGTGATCTCGCCGGGCACCTATGTGCGCTGCGCCGTGACCGACGCGCGGATATCGCTCGACGAGCTGAAATACTGGAGCGTCGATCTGCAGGAGGCCTACGCCATTCCGAGCGCCGTGCTGGAGCGGCATTTTCCCGGCGCGCTGAAAACTTGAGGGCTGACGGGAGAGGGCAAAGGCGCGCCTGCGCCGTGCCCACCAAGTTCGGCAGGTAACGTGAATGGGTGGGCACGCTGGCGCTTTGCCCATCCTACTTCCGAAATTTCTTCTCGCGCGCCCTGAATAGCCGCTCCGATACCAGCTTCCTCACGTCAGCGGCACGATCGAATTCAAGGCTCACCGCGAACGGCACAATTTCCCGCGCCCAGTCCGCAAACCCCTCGCGGCCGCGCAGCCGTGCCAGATCCTTTTCCGTCGTCACCAGCGTCAGCGCGTCGCCTCTGGCTTCCGCGATCAGGGTTTCGATCTCGCCTTGCGAAAACGGATGATGATCGGCGAAGACCCGTTCCCGGACGACATCGACCCCGCTGGCGCGCAGCGTCCTGAAAAACCTGACGGGATCGCCGATTCCGGCAAAGGCCAGCACGCGCTTGCCGCTGAGCGACGCCACCGACGCATCGTCGGCCTTCAGATGCGCCGACATCACCGGCTTGCCC
>JBAVEE010000864.1:0-1504 GCA_049587575.1 Bradyrhizobium sp. | reverse complement strand
GCCGACGTGATCGGCGACGTCGGCGCCTATTCGATCTATCCCTGGACCTGCGGGCTGGAGCCTGTTCAGGTCGTGAGCTTTCTTCCCGGTCCGTACAGGATCAGGTCCTACCGGGGCGCGGTGCGTGGGGTTGCGACCAACAAGCCGCCGACCGGGCCATATCGCGGCGTCGGCCGGCCGATTTCCACCTTCGTCACCGAACGCCTGATGGATATGGGCGCCAAGGCGCTCGGCATCGATCCGCTGGAGATACGACGGCGCAATCTGGTGCGGGCGGACGAGTTTCCGTACCGGATTGCGTCCGGAATCATCTGGGACAAGACCGGGTTCGTCGAGTGCCTGGAAGCCGCGGCCGATGCCGGCCAATATGAAAAGCTGCGCGAGCAGCAGCGCGCTGCACGCGCGCAAGGGCGTTATTTCGGCATTGGACTTTCAAGCTACGCCGAACTGACCGGAATCGGCTCGCGCATTTCCGCGGCACCCGGGATGCCGATCAATACCGGCTCGGAAACGGCCAAGATCCGGCTCGATTCCACCGGCGCGATCACAGCCGCCTTTGGCGTTGCCTCGCACGGGCAGGGACTGGAAACGACGCTGGCCCAGATCATCGCAGACGACCTTGGCGCACGGTTTGAGGATATTCGCGTTATCCAGGGCGACAGCGATGGTGTCCCGATGTCGACCGGAACCTATGCCAGCCGCAGCGCGGTGCTTGGCGGCGGGGCGGCGAAACATGCCTCGCAAATCCTGCGGGAGAAAATCAAGAAGGTCGCCTCGCACCTGTTGGAGGCGAGTGCGGACGACATCGACGTCCATGGCGGGCGTGCCGCCGTCACCGGAACCGATCGCGCGGTGACCTTCCGGCAGATCGCCAAGGCCGTCTATTCCGACATGAAAACGTTGCCGGTCGAGGCGCGCCAGGAGCTCGAGGCAAGCTACACCTACGATCCCATCAACGGGACGACGGCGGCCGCCACGCATCTGGCCGTGGTCGAGGTCGATGCCGCGACCTGTTTCGTCAAGATCCACAGCTATCTGGTCGCCGAAGACTGCGGCCGCATCATCAACCCGATGATCGTCGACGGCCAGGTTCACGGCGGCGTCGCGCAGGGCATTGGCGCCGCGCTCTATGAAGAAATGATTTACGACGTGGACGGCCAGCTCCTGAGCGCAAGTCTTG
The DNA here is from genome assembly GCA_049587575.1 of Bradyrhizobium sp. Classification (GTDB taxonomy): domain Bacteria; phylum Pseudomonadota; class Alphaproteobacteria; order Rhizobiales; family Xanthobacteraceae; genus Bradyrhizobium. The sequence goes on along the minus strand of JBAVEE010000864.1, from coordinate 324 downwards.
TCGACTATGTCATTCCGTCCGCCGTCGAAGTTCCGGCGATGGAGGTTATCCATATCGAGAGCTGTTCGGCCGTTGCCGGCGGCTTTCGCGGAATGGGCGAGGGTGGAACAATCGGGGCTCCGGCCGCGATTGCCAACGCGATTGCGGATGCGCTCTCAGGCCTCGACATCAACGTCTCGATCCTACCCATGACCCCGCAGCGGATTTTTGCGCTGCTGGAGCAGGCACGAACAAAAGCGAAAGGAAAAAAACAATGAACAATCTGGCTGGGCGTGTCGCCCTCGTAACCGGAGGCGGCCGCGATGTCGGTGCTGCGATTTCGAA
>JBAVEE010000863.1:0-5156 GCA_049587575.1 Bradyrhizobium sp. | reverse complement strand
CGGCCGTTCCCGACATCGTGGCCGGGATCACCGAGATCGAGCGCCTTGCCGACAATTTGCGCCACGCGGGCGCGGCGGCGCGCAAGATCACCATCCTCGGCACCGCCTCGAGCGAGAGCATCACATTGACGGCTTTGACCATCGCGCGCCTGATCGCGCGCAGCGCAAAAGTCGTGGTCGTCGATTTGGCCGCGGCTTCGCCGACGATCTCGGCGGTATCGGTCGATCCGAACGCACCGGGGCTGGCGGAATTGATGCTGGGCGAAGCCTCCTTTTCGCAGGTCATCACCAGGGATCGGCTTTCGCGGGTTCATCTCGTGAGCTCGGGGCGTCCCGGGTCGGATCGCGGGTTGCTGCAATCGCCGCGGCTCGGCCTTGCGATCGATGCGTTGCTGCGGGTCTATGACCATGTGTTGCTTGATGCCGGTACCGCATCCGATTTGCCTGCGGATCTGCTGACGGCGCAGGCACAGGCGGTGGTTGTGCCGGACGCCTCGATGGCCGCTGAGGCCCGCACGCTGATGTGCGATCAACTCCGGGCGGTCGGCTTTAGCGAGGTGACCATGCTCAGCAAGCCGGCGCAGCCCTCCGATGCCGTCGATCCCGGTCCGCGGGTGGTGGCGGCATAAAATCCGCGCCCGGATCAGGTCCGAGCGGATGCTGTTGCCGAAGATGCGTTAGCGCAACGCGCTTCGCAGCCGCTGCGCCATGCGAAAAAGCGCCGGGGTTTGCTTCACCCGATGCTTGGCGCGGTTGATGCCCGACATTGCGGCCGCCGCGACGGAGCCGCGCAGGCTGAGCGGGATGAAGCAATCGAACAGCGGTTCATCGTCTTTGCAGAACAGCCTCTTGTACTCGTCCGATCCGACCCCGAGATCGAGTGCGTGGTACCCGCACTCGGCGTAATGATCGACGATGTTGCGGATCAGGATCAGGCCGGGGCTGTGGCGCGAATTGCCCGAGATCGTATAGGTATTGAACATCATCGAAAAACGATGGCCGTCGGCGACGCCGGCGAAGATCGCGATGACCTCGTTCTCGCATTCGAGCGCGTGAATGTCGATCACGTGACCGCCGCCGGCCAGCGGCGCCACGCAGGCGTCGCGAATAAAATCCTCGACGCCGGCTTCTGCGAACACGTTGGGCAGTTTCTGCTCCGCCATCCGCTGCGGCTTGATCTGGAAAAACGCATCAAGCAGCCGCTTGATCTCGGCTCCGGTTGTGGCGATGCGGTAGCGATAGCCCGGCAGCGCCTTCAGCTTGCGTTCCTTGCCCTTGAGGCGGCGGCGCAGGGAATGGCTGATCCGCGCGGTGGGCGGCGCGCCCGCCGCAATCGTCATCAGGGGACAGTCGTTGACCGAGGCCTGACGCGGCAACAGCGCCATCGGATTCGGTAGGTCCCGCCACCTCAGGGGCTGCTGGATAAACGCCAGAACATCAGCCTCGCTCCGCTCGCGGATGGCGGAAATCAGCGCGTCGAGATCGGCGCGGGTCGCCTCCGTTGCAAAATCCCGGTCCCACAGCGCCATGTTGAAGTTCGCATGCTTGCCGCCCATGAAGCACGCGATGCGGATGCCGTGCGCCTGGCTGAGCGCGAGCGGAAGCAGCAGCAGCGGCCGACCTTCGCCGTCATAGCCAACAACGATGAATGGGCGGAAGCCTTCCCGGTCTCCCACCCGCCGTTGCCAGGCAGCAAGGAAATCGAACCGCTGATACGGCGTGGAGAAATGTTGCTGATGTTCGAGGCTGCGCCAGATTGTCTCGGCCTGGCCGAGGTCGTCCAGAAAAGCGACGCTGGCGATGCGGCTTGTTTTCGACCACGCCGGCGCGTCTGCCGTCCGGCTTTCGATCGAGGCAGCCATCGTCATCGCGGAACCTGTCTACAGGGAATTATTTACATTTTTCAGCTTTGGCCGACCTTTGCAAAGAAATGTCAACAAAGAGTAATGACAATGCTGTCGCGGCGAGGCGGAGATCGCCTTTCCCGGAGCATCGTCCCGGCCAAGCGGAAGCCGGTTAGCGGCATGAAAATGCTCCCGACCGAGAAGTTGCGCATTAGCAAAACCTGCATCCGCTGTTGCGGAGTACGCTCTGAGAGGCGAGACGTTGCCATCCGACATCGGATTTTTCACGAGGCTGAGGCTGGAGCTCGCTTATTTCAGCGGTCTTGCATGGCTGAAGCAACGCGGCATCGGCGTCGTCCTGCGGTTTGAGCGCGTCCGTCCGTCGCGCGCGGCGCGCTTTCAACCGCTAAAATCTCACGAAATCACGCCGCAATTTCTCGACCGGACGATCCGGGCGTTGAAGCGCTGGAAATACGATATTGTTTCAATCGACGAGGCCTGCCGAAGGGCTGTCACGCTGGCCTCGCCGCGACGCTTTGCGTGCCTGACGTTCGACGGCGGCTATAAGGATGTGGTGGCATCGGCCTATCCGGTGTTGTCGCGATACGGCGTTCCCTTCACCGTTTATGTGCCGACCGCATTCCCCGACGGTATCGGCGAGGCCTGGTGGCTTGCGCTCGAACAAGTGATCGCGCGAGAGACTCGCCTCAGCCTTGTGATGGGCCGGGAGGAGAGGCACTTCGATATCGCAGGCACGGCCGAAAAATATCAGCTCTACCATTTTCTCTGGGGATGGATGCGTTCGCTTGCGCCGTCGGATCTTTCGTCCGCGATCAATGACCTCTGTACGCGTTACCCGGTCGACATCGCGGCGCTGTCGCAGGAGGCATCGCTGGACTGGGCTGATCTGGCGAAGCTGGCGGACGATCCGCTGGTGACGCTCGCAAGCGCCACGGTGAATTATCCCGTTCTGTCGAACCTGAAGGACGCTGCCGCGCTGCGCGAAATGACGATGGGGAGGGCGGTCGCGCAGGCCGCGTTCCACCGCGACGTCAAGCATTTCGCCTATCCGTTCGGCGACCGCGGATCCTGGCGGCGGCAACATGCGGCAATAGCTGAAGAGGCCGGTTTCGCCAGCGCCGCATCGGCAATACCTGGTGTCGTCGAGGCGGAGGGGCGGACCAATCTGCACGCGCTTCCGCGCATCAGTTGGAACGGCCGGCAGCGTTCGCTGCGCGCCATGCGGGTGATGCTGTCCGGCATCGCACTTGCTCAGGCGAAGCCGACCCGAAACGGGGCGCTTTAAGCATCCGGCCGCGACATCCAGCTGACGATCGGCATCGCCGGCAGCACCCATCCGATGCCGGCCACGACATAGAATATCGCCTGCAATAGCCCGGAGTTGGCAAGCCACGGGGTCTGCGCGACCGTCATTCCCATCAGCGACCACACCACGACGAGCAACAGCAGCGCGACGGTTCCCAGGAATTTGCGGGTACGTATTCTCATGGCGGAAATATGCGGCTCGCTGCCAGTGTGCGCCTTGCGCGCGGGAAGGGGCGGACTATAAGGTGCGCGCGAATTCATTCAAGCGCAGCGTTGATGAACGGTATTCCCGCCTATCAAGCCTCTCACGTCGGCCTCGTTCGCGGCTGGCTGATCTCGATCGCCGCGCTGATCGCGATCATGGTGCTGGTTGGCGGCGCCACCCGCCTGACCGAATCCGGGCTTTCGATCGTCGAATGGAAACCGGTCGCCGGCGTGCTGCCGCCGCTCAATCAGGAGCAATGGACGCAAGCTTTCGACGGCTACAAGGCCATCCCGCAATATCGCCAGCTCAACGCCGGCATGAGCCTTGACGAGTTCAAGACGATCTTCTGGTGGGAATGGAGCCACCGGCTGCTCGGACGCGTGATCGGCATTGCCTATCTGCTGCCGTTTCTCTGGTTGCTGTGGCGCGGGGTTCTGGGCGCGGACTTGAAGCGGCGGTTGTGGCTGATCTTCGGCCTCGGCGCGTTGCAGGGCGCGGTCGGCTGGTGGATGGTGGCGTCGGGACTTTCGCAACGGGTCGAGGTATCGCAATATCGTCTCGCGACCCATCTCGTGCTGGCTCTTCTGATCTTTGCAGGCATCGTCTGGACCGTGCGCCGGCTGCCGGACAGGGCGCGGCCGGCGGCATCCTCGCGGCTCAGGATCACGTCCGTGGCTCTGCTGGTGCTGACGTTCGTGCAGCTTTATCTTGGCGCGCTGGTCGCGGGGCTGCGCGCGGGCAAGATCTACAACACCTGGCCGGATATCGACGGCGGTTTGATTCCCTCCGCGGCGCGGCTTTTCTTTGAGGCGCCGTGGTGGCGCAACCTGTTCGACAATACGCTTACGGTTCAGTTCGAACATCGCATGGTGGCCTATGCGCTGTTCGTGACGGCGGTCCTTCATGCGCTTGATGCGGTTGGTTCGCGGGCCGAAAGATCAACGGTCAACGGCGCCCTGTGGCTGGCGGCTGTCGTTACCTTGCAGGCGACACTGGGCATTCTGACGCTGCTTCATCAGGTTCCGATGGATCTCGCGCTCGCCCACCAGGCCGTTGCGATCGCGGTTCTGACGCTGGCGGTCTTTCAGGCCGAAAGACTGGCCGGGCGGCAACCCGGGCAGGTGTCGCAAAAAACGACTCAACCCGTCCGCCAAACCGGCTGAATTGAACTATTCTAATTTTCACATGCCTGCACAAAGGCCGATTTTGCAGGGCTTTCCTGCCGCTTCGCGCCGATTGACAAAGTTGTGTGACGCGCCGCGCTTTACTTCAAGCGTTTGGGCGATAAAACGAGCCAAACACAGGTTCGCCCATGTCGTCTGCATTCATACAGGCCGCCGTCATCCTGCTCCGCGAGGGGCTTGAAGCCATGCTGGTGATCGCCGCGCTCGCCGGATATCTGACCAAGGTCGGTGCCGGCCACCGCATCCAGGCTCTTTACGGCGGATCGCTGGCCGCGGTCGCGGCGAGTATCGTTGCAGCCTGGCTGTTCGCGGTCTTGAATTCGGGCGAACACAGCGACCTGCTTGAAGGCGCCATTATCCTCGTCGCCGCAAGCCTGATGCTTTACGTCAGCGGCTGGCTGATGGTGAAGCAGGACCCGCGCGGCTGGCAGGATTACCTGGCGCACAAGGCCGACAATGCGCTGGCGCAGGATACCGTCTGGGCGGTCGGCGCGCTCGCCTTCCTCGCTGTGTTTCGCGAAGGCGCCGAGACCGTGCTGTTCATCAACGCGCTCGCCACGACCGAGGGCGGCTGGAGCGTCGGCCTGTTCGCGGGAC
>JBAVEE010000862.1:0-2243 GCA_049587575.1 Bradyrhizobium sp. | reverse complement strand
CGGCTGGACACGCTCGGCCAGTTTTGGCCGAAGCCCGATCCAGACCCCGACGGGCACCCATATCAGCGTCGCGAGGAAGATCAGCACGATGACGCGGGCCAGCGTGATCAATCCGTATCCGACGGCGCTGAAGAAGTCCGACGGGCCCAATGTCGCCGAGAGATATTGATAAGCCTTCCAGGCGGCGTAGCCGGTGCTCGCGATGATGAGTGACAGCCAGACGGCATCGACCACCCGCGATGGCGGGCCGCGTTTCGCCGATATCTTCAGCAGGCGCGGTCGCGCGATATGGAAGTTCGAGACGGCCTTGTTAAGCGCCGCAAACGGAACTGTCAGCGCCCGCAAGGCCCGCGTGCGACGGAACAAATCGAGCATCCAGGATGCCGGTGCGGTTGCCGAGGCGGTCTGCTCGAACCGGAACTTGTCGGCCCAGGCCACCACCGGGCGAAACAGCAGCTGGTCGTAGGCGATGATGACCAGCAGCATGGTCAGGATGGCGTAGCCGATCGCGGGAAGGTTCTGCTTTTGAATGCCGAGGGCGACGTAGGAGCCGATGCCGGGCAGCGTCACCGTGGTATTGCCGACCGTGATCGCCTCCGACGCCACCACGAAGAACCAGCCGCCGGACATCGACATCATCGTGTTCCAGATCAGGCCCGGCATGGCGAAAGGCACGTCGAGGCGCCAGAAGCGCTGCCATCCGCTGAGGTGAAAACTCAGTGAGGCTTCCTCCAGATCCTTCGGCACGTTGCGGATCGACTGGTACATGCTGAAGGTCATGTTCCAGGCCTGGCTGGTGAAGATCGCGAACACGCAGGCGAGTTCGGCGCCGAACACCTGGCCGGGGAAGAGATTCAGGAAGAAGACGACCGTGAAGGTCAGGAAGCCGAGGATCGGCACCGATTGCAGGATGTCGAGCAGCGGGATCAGTACAATCTCGGCGCGCCGGCTCTTGGCGGCCAGCGCGGCGTAGAGGAAGGTGAAAATGATCGAGCAGACGATGGCGAGCAGCATCCGCATCGTCGTTCGCAACGCGTAGACCGGCAGGTTGGCCGGATCGAGCGACACCGGAGAGACGTTGAGAGCGGACAAGGGAAGGGAGGTCTGCACGCCGCCATAGACGATCAGCACCATCGCGCCGATCACGAGAATCAGCGCAACGGCGTCCCAGATGTTGGGCCGCAGCGCCTGCCCCAGCCTCGGCGTCAGAACATCGTCAAGCGTCATGCGTGCTGCCTTGTGCCAAATCCGCTGGGCGACCGGTCATTAGAAGATCGAGATCCGTCCCCGACCCTGTCATTGATAGGCGGGATTTGTGATGAGTTTATAGTCGATGGAGAACGTGAAAGCGCAGTGGATACCGGAAGAGCGAGGGAAGGCCAGATTTTATTTCATGAGTTGAAGGTGGGTGGGCCCATCACCCTAGTATTGCGTATGGACCCGAAAGCCGAGCACGGAGACCGGCCCGCGGTCGCGATTGTAGGCCGGATTGACGATGAGCTGATAGTCCAGCGTGACCCTCGAATACAGCACCGGAAAACTGTAATAAGTCTCGAGGATCCTTTCGGTGCCGGGGTGAGGCAGCTGTCCGTCGCCGACCAGAATTCCGAGGCCGCCGTCATTAAGGAATGCCTGGTGTACTTTGGTGATGCCGTTGACGACGCCGGCAATGCCGAACGTGTCGTCATCGCGCCCCCATTGCTTTCCGGAAACCGAAAGGCCGGCGGCGACGGTCCGGTCGATGTCGGTGAAATCGTAAGGCTCGACATCGCCATTGGCGAATCCGGCGCGGGCGAAGAAGCCGACATTGGGCATCAGTTGCTGCTCCAGGTTCATGCTGATGCCGCCCCGGCTCTGGTATTGCCGCACGGCCGAGATCATGGCGGGGCCGCCGGTCATTGAGGCGAGCTGGATGGCATCCTCGAAACTGCCCATCCGGGCTCGCGTCAGAAATCCGGTGACCGCCAGTTTGCCGGGCTGATCCCAGATGGAATACCGCCGCTCGATTTCCCCGACCGACTGGAACTGACCGAACGTCGGGTCCAGGCCGGTCGTATTGGGGGCGGTGGAAACGTCGAACACACCGGCGCGCAGGGTCCATGGACCTGTGTACCATTCCGCGGCGGCGCCGACCGTATAGCCCCAGGCATCCGCCGCGTAATCGAACGTGCCGGTGTCGGCGAGCGACCAGTTCATGAAATCGCCGCGGGGATCATGGGCGTATTTGTTGGTGTCGAAGATAT
>JBAVEE010000861.1:0-2673 GCA_049587575.1 Bradyrhizobium sp. | reverse complement strand
CGGTCAGGCGGCTGAGAAAGTCGGCGAACTGCACCACCAGCACTTCCCAAAGCGCGTCGCCGAACGCGAGCGGGATTTCGTAGGACCACTTCCGCCACCAATTCTTCACCGGACCAACTCCGCAGATATTCAGTGCCGTACCACCAGCACGGAGCATTTGGCGTAGCGCACCACATGTCCGGCGTTGGAGCCGAGAAAATAGGTCCGCATCGCCGGCCGGTGCGACGTCATGACGATCAGGTCGGCCTTGATCGCGGCGGCCTCTTCGAGGATCTCGTGATAGATGCCGCCCTGCCGCACCGAGGTGGAGATGCGCTGGGGCTCGATGCCGGATTCACGCGCAACGATAGCGAGCGCCTCCTCCGAGGTCTGGCGCTGCTGGGCATCGAAATCGGCGGGCACATATTCGGCCAGCATCACCGGCGTCATCGGCAGCACGTTGAGAAGCCGCACCGTGCCGTTCCAGGTCTTCGACAGCGTCGCCGCCGTGGCGATCGCCGGCTTCGCCAGCTCGGTATCGGCGAGATCAAGCGGCACGAGAATGGAGTTGAACATCTGGGCCTCCGTGTTGGCGATCAGCCTCTGGACTTTTGCTTGGACGCGTTTTCTTTACGCGAACCGATAACCGCCCCGGATCAAGTCCGGGGGCATGCTTCGCTCGAAAACGCCCCGGCACAATTTGGTCCCGGCGACCGCCAGGGGTCAGTCGCCCGAAGTTTGCTTCAACAGTTTCGGGCTGACGAACAATACCAGCCGTCCGCGACGGAATGCCACGTCGGTCCAGTCGTCGATCTCGAAGTCGAATACGGCAAGACCCGAGGTCGGCAGATTGTCGGCGAGCGCCTTGCGCGCGGCGCCATCGCCACTGCCGGCAAGCGCCAGTGCGAGTTCATGCATTCCCGGATTGTGTCCGACGATCATCAACCGCCGCGGATCGATTGACGACGCTTCGTGGATGGTTTCAAGGAGCTGCGATACGTCGGCACCATAGAGTTCCGGCATCAGCTCGACCTGCGGCTCCGGAACCCGCTCCTTCATCGCCTCCCAGGCGATTTCCCAGGTTTGGCGGGCCCGGACCGCGTGCGAGACCAGCACCAGATCGGGAAAAGGCGAATGCCGGCCGATCCAGCCGCCGATCTCGGTGGCGTCATGGCGGCCGCGGTTGTCGAGCCGCCGGTCCTGATCGCGGCCGCTCGGCGCTTCGTTTTCGGTCTTGGCATGCCGCAGCAGCATCAAACGGCGCATGGCGCATCTCGATTCGGTTCAAGTCTCCCGGATTAATGTACAGACTGACGCTCAGGACAAGGTGACAAGCGCCAGATCGATCCGTAAGAAAACGATATGAGCGAGATTTATACAAGCACGACCAGCGGACCGGACTCCGGACCGGCGCGCGAGCGCTCGCGGCTTTCGTTCGATCTGGACGTCGACATCTGCGTCGTCGGCGCCGGGCTTGCCGGCTTGACGGTTGCCCTGGAGGCTGCGCGCCTCGGCGCCAGCGTCGCCGTGCTGGAAGGCCGGCACATCGGCTGGGGCGCATCCGGCCATCCGCTCGGCACGGTCATGCCAGGCTACGGTCTTCCGATCGGAGACCTGATCGCGCGCGTCGGATTTGAAGATGCCAGGGAACTCTGGGCGCTGTCGAAGGAAGGCGCCGAGTTTGTTCGGGCCAACGCCTCGGAACAATTGATACCGGGGATTGCGATCAGTGACGGCGCGCTTGAGGTGTCCAACGTCGATGCCGGCGATCAGTTGATCAGCAGGCTGCAGATGCTGGCCGAGGATTTCGAAACGGAAGTCGAGGGCTGGCAGGTCGAACGCGTCCGCGATCACCTCAGGACCGATCGCTATTTCCATGGAGTGTATTTTCCCAGGGCATTCCAGATCGACGGCCGCAAATACGTCCATGGTTTGGCGGCACTCGCTAGGCGGGCGGGCGCGCGGATCTACGAGGACACGCCGGTGGTCAGCATCGATTCATCCGGCATTCGCAAGCGCATCGTCACACCCTCGGCGCGGCTGCGTGCCTCGCACATCGTGCTGGCCGGCAACGTCCATCTCGGCGCGCCGCTGCGGCGGTTGTCGGAAACCCTGCTGCCGGTCTGGCGCTACGCCGCGATCACCGCGCCGCTCGGCGAGCGTCTGGCCGAGACCATCGCGTTCCAAGGATCGGTGACCGACACCGATGGCATCGATCATTTCCGGATCGTGGACGGCGACCGGTTGATGTGGGCAAGCCCCGAAACCACCTGGGACGCGCGGCCAACGCGTTTTGCGTCCGCCATCACGCGCAGGATACGCACGATTTTTCCCCGGCTCGGACAGGTCGGGATTGCCGAGGCGTGGAGCGGCGTTGTCGGGGAGACCGTGCATGGCATGCCGCAGATCGGCCAGTTGCGCCGCGGGCTGTGGGTCGCGAGCGGCTTCGGCCGTCAGGGGTTGAACACCACGGCAATGGCCGGACAGTTGATTGCCCGCAGCATTCTCTGGGGCGACGACCGCTGGCGGCTGTTTTCGCCATTCGAGCTGGTGTGGGCCGGTGGCTCGACCGGCCGGGTTGCCGGACATGTGATTGGAATGTGGGGACGGGGGAGCGCCGCCGCCGCCGGCGCCTTGGCCCGTTACCGGGAGAGGGCGCGCGCGAAGGAGCGTATACGCGAGGCGCGTCTGGCC
>JBAVEE010000860.1:0-2980 GCA_049587575.1 Bradyrhizobium sp. | reverse complement strand
CAGCGAAAATTTGAAGGCGCAGCGGATCACCGCGGGCTTTGGCTTTTTGACGAATACCGCGGGTTTTGACGTCAGCCAGAGCCTCATTCCCTATGCGGGGTCCGATACCTACACGCGGGTATTTTTTGTAGGTCTGCTCAACACCCTGCTGGTTTCGCTGATCGGCGTTTTCTTCGCCACCTTGATCGGATTTATGGTCGCGCTCGGTCGGCTGTCACCGAACTGGCTGTTGGCGCGACTCTCCGGCGGGTATGTCGAACTGGTGCGCAATCTGCCGCTGCTGTTCCAGATCCTGTTCTGGTATCTGGCGGTGCTCGCCGCGCTCCCCGGCCCACGGCAGAGCATCGCGCTGTTCGGCAGTTTCTTTCTCAGCAATCGCGGCCTCGTAATTCCAAAGCCGATCGGTGATCCCGGCTTCGAGCCCTTCGTGTTGGCCCTCCTGATTGCGGTTGTCGTCTCGGTCGGGTTGTGGCGCTATTCGCGCTGGCAACTCTTCCAAAACGGCAAGATGATCAAGGTCTGGCCCTATGTATTGGGTTCGCTCGTCGGCCTGCCGCTCGTCAGTGCGCTGATTTTTGGCGCGCCGGTGTCCTTTGAGGTTCCCGTTCTCAAGGGGTTCAATTTTTCCGGCGGCTCGCGCGTCATTCCGGAATTCGTGGCGCTGACGCTGGCGCTCTCGACCTATACCGCGGCCTTTATCGCCGAGATCGTGCGCGCCGGCGTTCTCGCCGTCCATAAGGGGCAGATGGAGGCCGGCTCCTCACTGGGGCTGCAGCGTGGTTCGGTGCTGCGGCTGATCGTGATTCCGCAGGCGCTGCGCGTCATCCTGCCGCCGCTAACCAACCAGTATCTCAACCTCACCAAGAACTCGTCCCTGGCGGTGGCCATCGGCTATCCCGACCTGGTTTCGGTCTTTGCGGGCACGACGCTGAGCCAGACCGGGCTGGCGATCGAGATCATCGGCATTACCATGGGGGTTTATCTCCTGATCTCGCTGGTGACGAGCGCGATCATGAGTTTCTACGGATGGCGGCTCGGACGGAGCCTGGGCGGATGAGCGACATCGCGGCTTCCGCTTTCGTCCGACAGGAGCTGGTTCCCGAGCGACCGGCGCCGGTAAAGACGACCGGCCTGGTCGGCTTCCTGCGCACGCGGCTGTTCAATTCGCCGACCAACATCCTGATCACCATCGTGAGCGCGCTGCTGCTGTGGTTCGTGTTGGTTCCCACGATAAAATTCCTGCTGATCGATGCGGTCTGGACCGGCAAGGATCGCACGGCCTGTCTGGCTGAAAATGCCGGACATCCCGTCGGCGCATGCTGGCCGTTCATCCAGGCAAAATTCAGCCAGTTCATCTATGGGTTTTATCCGGAGTCAGAGCGGTGGCGGGTCAATCTGACCTTCGTCCTCGCCGCGATCCTGCTGCTGCCGCTGCTGATCCCGCGGATTCCGGCCAAAGGCATCAATGCCGGCCTGTTCTTCCTCGCCTTTCCGGCGGTCGCCTTTTTCCTGCTGCATGGCGGCGGGCTCGAGGGCTTCGGCGTGAGCTGGACCGCTGGTTTCCTGTCTGGATTTGCCAGCAGCATCACCGAGGCAGGCTCGGCCTTGTCGCGCGCGGGCGCGTCGCTCGGCGAATCGAGCGGGCTCGCCGGGTCTGCGCTGAAGCTTTTGGGAGGGCTCATTGCTCAACTCGGCGCGGCTCTCAATTATCTGCTCGCGCCGCTGACGTGGCTGCGCGAGCAGATCCAGATGTCGGGCCGTCCGGTCTGGATCGACCTTGCGGCAACGGCAGCGATAGTATCCCCCCTGCTGCTTTGGCTGAACGGCGGGTCGCGCGCCGGCTGGCGCCCTCTGATCACGAGCCTTGCGACCTTTGCCGGCCTCGGGATCGTCATTGCGACCTTGGGCCTCGACCACGGCGGATTGCCCGTGGTCGATACGCGTCTTTGGGGCGGTCTTCTGGTGACGCTGGTGGTGTCGGTCACCGGCATCGTCGCGTCGATGCCGGTCGGCATCGCGCTGGCGCTGGGCCGGCGCTCGACGATCCCGCTGATCCGGATTTTCTCGACTGTTTTTATCGAGTTCTGGCGCGGCGTGCCGCTGATCACGGTGTTGTTTTTCGCGACCTACATGCTGCCGCTGTTCGTTCCGGCCGGATTCAATGTCGACGGGTTGATGCGAGCCTTGATCGGCATCGCGCTGTTCGCCGGCGCTTACCAGGCCGAGGTCATCCGGGGCGGGCTGCAGGCGATCCCGCGCGGGCAGGGCGAGGCGGCGAGCGCGCTTGGCCTTTCCTGGTGGAGGACGACGGCCCTGATCGTGATGCCGCAGGCGCTGCGCCACGTCATCCCGGGCCTCGTGAACAGCTTCATCGCGCTGTTCAAGGATACATCATTGGTCTCGATCGTCGCCTTGTTCGATTTGCTCGGACAGCTCCGGGCATCCTTTAGCGACCCGGCCTGGGCGACGCCGACCACGCTGTTTACCGGGTTTGCTTTCACCGGATTGATTTACTTCAGCTTCTGCTTTGGAATGTCCCGCTATTCGCTGTTCGTCGAGAACAGACTGAACGCACACCGGCGAAATTGAGTAAACGACCATGACCGCAGATCCGATTGTCAGCATTGCCGGCCTCAACAAGTGGTACGGCGATTTTCATGTGCTGCGCGACATCGACCTCGATGTCGCCAAAGGCGAGCGCATCGTGATCTGCGGCCCGTCGGGTTCGGGAAAATCGACGCTGATCCGCTGCATCAACGCCCGTGAGGAATTTCAGGAAGGCCGGATCGTCGTAGACGGCATCGAGCTCGGGCCGAATTTGCGACGGGTCGATGAAGTCCGGCGCGAAGTAGGCATGGTGTTCCAGAGTTTTAATTTATTCCCACATTTGACGGTGCTGGAGAACTGCACGGTGGCGCCGATCTGGGTTCGCAATGTCCCGAAAAAGGACGCCGAAGCGGCGGCGATGAAATATCTGGAG
>JBAVEE010000859.1:0-2916 GCA_049587575.1 Bradyrhizobium sp. | reverse complement strand
GTGTCGGGAGGGTCGCCTGGCAGAAAATGCACGCCTTCGACGATGGCATCCGTCGTCACGACGATATCCTCGCCCATTGCCTTGAGGATCGCCGCGTCGTCGCCAAGGGCGAACGCGCCGGCGTCGGTCGCAAGCGGACGAAAGTACCGCGCGATCAGGCAGTCCTCACCGGATGTCGATTCCTTGCGATCCATCATGACTCCAGACCCGTCATTGCGAGAACGGGTCGCGCGAATGCGCGCACGGCTGCGCGCTAGCTACGCACGAACTCGTCGGCGCGAAACTGGCGGGCGATCTGGTCGAGCACCGCATTGACCATGCCGGTCTCTTCAGCCTCGACAAAGGCGTGCGCGACATCGACATATTCCGATACGACCACGCGGCCGGGGACGTCCTTGCGATGCTCCAGTTCGTAAGCGCCGGCGCGCAGCACCGCGCGCAGGATGGCATCGATCCTCTTCAGCGGCCAGCCTCTCGACAGCGCGTCGTCAATCAGCGGATCGAGTTTCGCCTGATCGCGCACCACGCCGGACACCACGTCGCGAAAGAATGCCGCTTCGGCCGGCAGATATTTGTCGCCTTCGACCTCGCCGCCGAGCCAATGACTCTCGAACTCGGCGAAAATATCGTTGATGCCGGCCCCGCCGATGTCCATTTGATAAAGCGCCTGCACGGCGGCGAGCCGCGCCGCGCCGCGCCGGTTAGCTTTCCTGTCCGGATCCTTTGCAGGCTTCTTTACCTGCTTCTTCTTGTTGTCTGTCATGATCGGGTCCGCGTCAGCCGGCGTTTGATCCGCAGCATGGCGAGCGCCGCGCGCGCGGCATCGCCGCCCTTGTCAAGTTCGCTGGCGCGCGCCCGCGCCCACGCCTGCGCGTCGGTATTGACCGTAATGATGCCGTTGCCGAGCGGAATCTTCCTTGCCACCGCAAGATCCATCAACGCCCGCGAGGATTCCATCGATACGATCTCGAAATGGATGGTATCGCCCCGGACGACGCAGCCGAGCGCGATCGCCGCGTCGTAGGGCTTGCCGTTGGTCTCGGCGGCATCGAGCGCGATCGCGATCGCGGCCGGGATTTCCAGGGCACCCGGCACCGTGATGACCTCATGGGTGACGCCCGCGGCCTTCAGTTCGGCCACCGCGCCTTCCAGCAGTGCGTCCTGGATGTCGTCATAAAAGCGCGCCTCGACGATCAGCGCGCGTGCGCCCGATATGTCGGTTTGATCCTTCAACTGTGCGCGCCGCGCGTCCGCCATCTTGTTCCCGTCGATATTGAGTGATTGGTGCGGGTTTTAGGCGCAGCGGCGTCCAAAGCCAAGGCCTGCTTCTATTTCATTTCGGCAAGCCGCGCGGCGTAGCGCGCCATCAGGTCGACCTCGATATTGACCTCGCCGCCCGCGCGCCAGCCGCCGAGCGTCGTCACATTGAGCGTGTGCGGAATGATCAGCACCGAAAAGGCGACGTCATCGACGGTATTCACCGTCAACGACACGCCATCGAGCGTCACCGAGCCCTTGGCGGCGATGAAGCGCGCCAGCTCGCGGGCGGTGCGCAGTTCGAACCGCGCCATGTCAGGCAAATCGTCGCGCCTGACGATGGCGGCGATCCCATCCGCATGTCCGGCCACGATATGGCCGCCAAGCTCGTCGCCGATTTTAAGCGCCCGCTCGAGATTGAGTTTGGTGCCGACGGTCCAGTGCTTCGCCGTGGTCATGCCAAGCGTTTCGGCGGCGGCATCGACATCGAACCAGGTCTTGCCTTGCGCAACGCCGGAGGCGACCACGGTCAGGCAAACGCCATTGCAGGCGATCGAGGCGCCATCCGCGATGGTCGAGCGGTCGTAACGGCAGGCGATGCGCAGGCGGTGCAACTGCCCCTGCGCGGTTGGCGTGAGGCTGGCGATTTCGCCGACGTCGGTAACGATCCCGGTGAACATCAAGCGCGCTCGTACACGGTAAGAGTGTCCTTATCGAGGTTCTCGCTAGCACGAACGCGAAAGGCGAGCGACTGCGTGATTGACGTCAGCGGCAAGCCGTCCAGCGCCGCGACGCCGCCGGCTCCAAGGGCGTCTGGACCGCGCAGCAGCCAGAACTCGTCGACGAGGTCCGCCGCCACCAGGGACGCGGCCACGCGCGCGCCACCTTCGACCAGGAGCCGCGTGATGCCCCTCTCCGCCAGCGCGCGCAACACGGCCAACAAATCCAGCCCCGGCGGCGGCGCGGTCGTGGTGGCGACGCGGACCACCTGTGCGCCGGCTGCGCCCAGTTTCATGGCCGCCGGCGCCTCGGCGAGGCTGGACGTCATCACCCACAGCGGCGTCGCGCGCGCCGACTGAACCAGCCGGCTGGTGCCCGAAATCCGCAAGGCGCGATCCAGCACCACCCGCACCGGCGAGCGCGCCTCCATGCCCGGCAGGCGGCAGGTCAACAACGGATCGTCCGATAGCACGGTGCCGATCCCGACCAGGATGGCGTCGCATTGCGCGCGCAGCAGATGCATGCGCGCCCTTGCGGCCTCACCCGAGATCGCGACCGGCGTGTGGCCGGCAGCGGCGATCTTGTCGTCGGCGGAGATCGCGAGCTTGAGGATCACATGCGGACGCTTGTCGCGGATGCGCCTGAAATGCCCGGCATGATCGTGCGCCGCCTCCGCCGCGCCGGGGCCGATGTCGACCGCAATCCCCGCAGCGCGCAGCCGGGCATGGCCCTGCCCGGCCACTTCCGGGTTGGGATCCTCGATCGCCGATACCACGCGTTTGATCCCGGCGGCGATCACGGCATCCGTGCAGGGCGGCGACTTGCCGACATGCGAGCACGGCTCCAGCGTCACATAGAGCGTGGCGCCGCGGGCGGCCTCGCCGGCGCGCGCAAGCGCGACGGGCTCGGCGTGCGGACGGCCGCCGGGTTGGGTCCAGC
>JBAVEE010000858.1:0-18034 GCA_049587575.1 Bradyrhizobium sp. | reverse complement strand
CGGTCACGGCTACCAACCTTGCCGATGCGAAGAAGCAGGGCGCGGTACTGGCCTGGGGCAATTTTCTGACGCTCACGCTGAATTTCGTCATCGTCGCATTCGTGCTATTTATCGTTATTCGTTTCATGAACCAGCTCAAGCGCAAGGACGAGGCCGCGCCGCCGCCGCCGAAGCCGAGCCGTCAGGAAGAGCTGCTCACCGAGATTCGCGACCTCCTGAAGAAGGCTTGATGTGGCTGAGAAGAACGAGCGCGCTATCAAAGTCGTCGCCGAAAACCGCAAGGCCCGGTTCAACTATGCGATCGAAGATACGGTCGAAGCGGGAATCGCGCTGACCGGCACCGAGGTCAAATCGATCCGCAACGGCAAGACCACGATCGCGGAATCCTATGCCGACACCAAGGACGGCGAGATCTGGCTGATCAACGCCAATATTCCCGAGTACCTGCAGGCCAACCGCTTCAACCACGAGCCGAAGCGGCCACGCAAGCTCCTGTTGCACAGGAAGCAGATCAACAAGCTGATGGGCGCGGTCGACCGCGATGGCATGACGCTGATCCCGTTAAAGCTTTATTTCAATGAACGCGGCCGCGCCAAGCTCTTGCTCGCGGTGGCGAAGGGCAAGAAGCTGCACGACAAGCGCGAGAGCGAGAAAAAGCGCGACTGGGGCAGGGAGAAGGGCCGCCTGCTGCGGGCGCGCGGATAATGGGCAAGCTCATTCCTTTCCGTCATTGCGAGGAGCATAGCGACGAAGCAATCCAGCTTTCCGGATTGGCGCGCTATGGATTGCTTCGCTGCGCTCGCAATGACGGCCAACGGAGCATCGTGCGATGAGCCAGAAAAACCTGCTCGGCGTCGACTGGAGCAAGATTCCGGCCCCGACCGATGACGGCGCGGCAGCGCATCTGGCGGGCATGACGATCCCGCCGATCAGCCTGGTTGCCACCGACGACACCTCGGTGACGCTGTCGGCGCTGCCGGGGCGCAGCGTGGTGTTCGCCTATCCCAGAACCGGCGAACCCGGCAAGATCGCGCTGGTCGACGACTGGGATTTGATTCCGGGGGCGCGCGGCTGCACGCCGCAGACCTGCGCGTTCCGCGATCTGTTTGCGGAATTGAAGTCTGCGGGCGCCCGGCACGTGTTTGGGCTGTCGACGCAAAGCAATGCCTACCAGACCGAGATGGCCTCGCGGTTGCATTTGCCGTTCCCGGTTTTGTCCGACGAGAAGCTGCAACTGACGCGGGCGCTGAAATTGCCGACGATGGCGGTGGCGGGAATGACCCTGATCAAGCGGCTGGCGCTGGTCATCGACGGCGCACGCATCATCCACGTATTCTATCCGGTGTTTCCGCCCGACCGCAATGCCGGTGATGTGCTGGCGTGGCTGAAGGAAAATCCGGTTGCACCGTGAAGACGGCAAGGCTTCGGTTCGGAAGGCATCGAGCGGGGTGCTCAGCAAGAACGGGGAGAAGGCGCGTGACGGTTCGTGTAATCGGGGCAATCGCCGCAGGCTTGCTGGCGCTGGGCGCGGCAAATTGGGCGCGCGCGCAAGAAGGCGTGTTGCGGGTCGGCATCATCACCGACATGAGCGGCCAATATGCCGACGGCAACGGTCCGGGCTCGGTCATCGCCGCGCAGATGGCGGCGGAAGAAATCGGCGGCAAGGTATCGGGCCGCCGAATCGAGATCATTTCAGCCGACCACCAGAACAAGCCGGACATCGCCACCGCTATCGTCCGCGACTGGATCGACAACAAGGCTGTCGATGTCGTCGCCGAAGGCGTCAATTCCTCGGTTGCGCTGGCGGTCCAGAACCTGACGCGCGAGCGGAAGAAGCTGTTTCTGATTTCCGGCTCGGGGTCGTCGGACCTTACCGGCAAGCAATGCTCCCCGACCAGCGTGCACTGGACCTACGACACCTATGCTTCCTCGAATGCGACGGCGAAGGCGGTTGTCGCGCGCGGCGGCACGCCGTGGTTCTTTCTTACCGCCGATTACGCTTTCGGTCAGGCGCTGGAACGTGACGCGACCAGGGCGGTGATTGCATCGGGCGGCAAGGTGCTCGGCGCGGTTCGTCATCCGTTCAATACCGCCGATTTCTCCTCGTTCCTGCTGCAGGCGCAATCGTCGGGCGCGAAAATCCTCGCGCTCGCCAATGCCGGCGCGGACTTCCGCAATGCGGTTTTGCAGGCCGACGAATTCAATATCCGCCAGGGCATGCAAATCGTCGCCCTGCAGGTGACGCTGACCGACGTGCCGGCGCTCGGTCTGTCGCATGCACACGACCTTCTCTTCACCGATTCCTTCTACTGGGACCGCACCCCGGAGACGCGCGCATTCAGTGAGGATTTCTTCAAGCGGCATGGCGCCATGCCAACGGCCTATCAGGCCGGCGTCAATTCGGCGCTTCGGCACTATTTCAAGGCTGTTGCCGCGACCAACTCGACCGACCCGGAGACCGTGATCGCGCAAATGCGCAGGATGCCGGTGAACGATTTCTTCGCGCAAGGTGGCAAGGTCCGTGAGGATGGCCGCATGGTTCATGACATGTATCTGATGCGGATCAAGAAGCCCGAGGAGTCGAAGCAGAAGTGGGACCTCTATGAATATCTCGCGACGGTGCCGGGCGATCAGGCATTCCGGCCGATGGCCGAGGGAGACTGTCCATATCTGGCCAGGTAAATCAGGGCCGCTCTTCGCAGCTGTGGCCCGGCGCCTGAAACGCCGGCCAGTCGCGCGGCCTGACTATCCGTCCAGATCCGCGCGGACCCTTGCGAACACATTGCGAAACATTTCCGGGGTCAGCACCCGGGTATTGGTGTTGTAACGGGAGCAATGATAGCTGTCATAAAGTTTGCGGACGCCGGCCTGGTGGATCGCGCCGTGCGCGAACGGCGCTGCCGAACTGCGAAGACCCAGCGCCTTCAGGGTCGATTCATGGGCCACCCGGCCGAGCGCCACGATGGCACACAGCCTTGGCATGGTTTCGATGGTCGCCGACAGAAACGGCCGGCAGGAGTTGATTTCCGAGGGCAGCGGCTTGTTCTGCGGCGGCACGCAGCGCACCGCGTTGCTGATCCGGCAATCGATCAGCGTCAGCCCGTCGTCGGGTCGCGCCTGATAAACGCCTTTGGCAAAGCCGTATTCGAGCAACGTCGCGTAGAGCAGGTCGCCGGCGAAATCGCCGGTAAACGGCCGCCCGGTGCGATTGGCCCCCTGCAGGCCGGGGGCGAGGCCGACGATCAACAACCGCGCGTCGGGATCGCCGAACGACGGTACCGGCGAGTTGAACCATTCTGCTTCGCGGGCGCGCGTCGCCTCGCGAAAGGCGGCAAGCCGTGGACAGAGCGGGCAATTGCGATTGGGTTCGGTGCAGAGCAGGGCGGGCGGGCCCCCGGATGGTGGCCGGCCGCGCGCCGGGTCGTTCTCAATCGTCGAAATCGTCGTCATCGGCCCTCGGCGCCATGGTGGTCGCGCGCTGCAGGAACTGCGGCGCGTGATGGCGCGGCTCGCGCGGAGCCGGACGCTCGGATGGGTCGCGGCCAAGCTTGGATTGCAATTCCACCAGATCGGTAAAGACGTCGGCCTGGCGCCGCAGTTCGTCGGCGATCATCGGCGGCTGGCTCGAAATCGTCGAGACCACGGTGACACGCACGCCGCGGCGCTGCACGGCTTCGACCAGAGAGCGGAAATCGCCGTCACCGGAGAACAGCACGATCTGGTCGACATGCTCGGCGAGCTCCATCGCATCGACCGCGAGCTCGATATCCATGTTGCCTTTGACCTTGCGCCGGCCGCTGGCGTCGATGAATTCCTTGGTCGCCTTGGTAACGACGGTGTAGCCGTTGTAATCGAGCCAGTCGATCAGCGGACGGATCGACGAATATTCCTGATCCTCAATGATCGCGGTGTAATAAAACGCGCGCAGCAGGGTTCCTCGGCTCTGGAACTCCTTGAGAAGTCGCTTGTAATCGATGTCGAAGCCGAGCGTCTTGGCGGTTGCGTAGAGGTTGGCGCCATCGATAAAGAGCGCGATTTTGTTGGAAGCAGGGGACATTCCGTGTTCTCACGTGGTTGTTTTCGGTAAACTTTTTGGCGCAGCAGCCGCGGTTCTGCGCATTCACAAGGACGATAACCTGGCGAAGCCGTTTGGACAGGCGCCGCCGCAAATAAGATAGGTCAGGGCAATCGAAAGTGGATTTTGACGACGCAATGAAGCGTTTTCTTGTCCGCCCCGCCGTTTGTGACGGCTAAAAACGCTCCGCTGGTAAGCCCCCACGATTGGTTAGCAGAGCAGATTGCGGAGGCCAAATCACAATTTGGTCTTGCGAAACGACCCCTACCGCTATAACTAGCCCTGAATAATCAGCATATTCCGTCCCATTTAACGGAGCGACAGTCGATGGCGCGCGTCACCGTAGAAGATTGCATTGATAAGGTCGATAATCGGTTCGATCTGGTTCTGCTGGCTGCGCACCGCGCCCGCATGATCTCGTCCGGCTCACAGCTCACAGTCGACCGCGATAATGACAAAAACCCGGTCGTTTCGCTGCGTGAAATCGCGGACTCGACGATTTCCCCCGAGGATTTGCGCGAAGAACTGGTTCATTCGTTGCAGAAATTCGTCGAAGTTGACGAGCCGGAGCCCGATACGGTGCCTTTGATCGGGTCGGCCGGTGCCAGCGTCGATGCCGACGACACCGAAGTCGCCGTCGAACGCATGACCGAGGAAGAACTTTTGAAGGGTCTCGAAGGCCTGGCGCCGCCGGAAGAGCAGCCCGAAGAGGACGAGTAATCCGTCCGCCTTACATCTCAGGGTTTAGTGAGCCCGTCATCCGATTAACCAAAGGCCCGGACATTGGTTCGGGCCTTTGCGTTTGTTGACCTTTTGTTGGTTACCCTCTGCCGATGTGCGGACGAATTCTTTCGAAGGCTGTCCCCGATTTGATCGGGGGACCGGCGGTTTCGCGTTAGACTGCGCCTCGCCGCCCCGAAATCGAGGGTTTCTGCGGTCCCGGAAGGGTGCCGCTCCGCCCGAGAACGCACTACATTATAGCGGTTATGTTGGCGGCGGGCCGCATCCGCAGCCGCGCACACGAAGGCAGTGATTCGATGGCGTATTGGCGCCGCAGCCCGGAACAAATGCAGGCCGCGACCGATTCGGTCGCCGTGGCTTCGCTGTCGCCCGTGCCGGCCCCGGCGGAGGCCAAGCCGGCCAAGTCGCCGCGCTCGCGCATGATGCGGCAATATGATCTGGTCGAACGGGTCCGCTCCTACAATCCCGACACCAACGAAGACCTGCTCAACCGCGCCTATGTCTACGCCATGAAGGCGCATGGCTCGCAGACCCGCGCCTCCGGCGATCCCTATTTTTCCCATCCGCTGGAGGTCGCGGCGATCCTGACCGGCCTCAAGCTCGACGATGCGACCATCGTCGCGGCGCTGCTGCACGACACCATCGAGGATACCGAGGCTACCCGCGCCGAAATTGACCAGATCTTCGGCCAGGAGATCGGTGCGCTGGTCGAGGGTCTGACCAAGCTGAAACGGCTGGAACTGGTGTCGCGCGAGGCCAAGCAGGCCGAAAACCTGCGCAAGCTGCTGCTGGCGATCGCCGACGATGTCCGCGTTCTGCTGATCAAACTCGCCGATCGTTTGCATAACATGCGCACGCTCGAGTTCGTGCCGCCCACGTCACGCCGCCGGATTGCCGAGGAGACGCTCGACATTTATGCGCCTCTCGCCGGCCGCATGGGCATGCAGGAGATGCGGGAAGAGCTCGAAGACCTTTCGTTCCGCTCGCTCGATCCGGAAGCCTACGCGGTGGTGATGCAACGGCTGGATTCGCTGGCCGAACGCAACCGCAACCTGATCGGCGAGATCGAAAGCCAGCTTTCCAAGAACCTGCAGAAAAACGGCCTGACGGCGCACGTCTACGGCCGGCGCAAGCGGCCGTTTTCGATCTGGACCAAAATGGAGCGCAAGTCGATCGGCTTCGAGCAATTGTCCGATATTTTCGGATTTCGCGTCGTGATGAAGGACCTCGAGTCCTGCTACCGCGCGCTCGGCGTCGTGCACACCACGTGGCCGGTGGTGCCAGGGCGGTTCAAGGATTATATCTCGACGCCGAAGCAGAACGATTACCGGTCGATTCATACCACCGTGATCGGCCCCGGCAAACAGCGCGTCGAACTGCAGATTCGCACCGAGGAAATGGACCAGATCGCGGAGTTCGGCATCGCCGCGCACGCTTTCTACAAGGACGGCGTCGGTTCACCGACCGAACTGCTGAAGCGCGAATCCAACGCCTTTGCCTGGCTTCGCCACACCATCGCGATCCTCTCGGAAAGCGCCAACCCGGAGGAATTTCTCGAGCATACCAAGCTCGAGCTGTTTCACGACCAGGTGTTCTGCTTCACGCCGAAGGGAAAGCTGATCGCATTGCCGCGACAGGCCAATGTGATCGACTTCGCCTACGCCGTGCATACCGACGTCGGCAACAGCGCGGTCGGGTGCAAGATCAATGGCAAGTTCGCGCCGCTGTCGTCCGAGCTGCAGAATGGCGACGAAGTCGAGGTGCTGACCTCCGAAGCCCAGTCGTCGCCGCCGTCGGCGTGGGAGTCGCTGGCCGTCACCGGCAAGGCGCGGGCGGCGATCCGGCGCGCCACGCGCACGGCTGTGCGCGATCAATATGCCGGCCTCGGCCGCCGCATCGTGGAGCGCCTGTTCGTGCGCGCCAAGATCGAATACGCCGACGACAAATTGAAGGGTGCGCTGCCGCGGCTGGCACGCGCCTCGATCGATGACGTGATGGCGGCGGTCGGACGCGGCGAGATGAAGGCCTCCGACGTCGCCCGCGCGATGTATCCCGATTACAAGGAAGAGCGGGTCGCGCGATATGGCGCGAAGAAAGGCCTTGCTGCCAAACTGAAGCTGAAATCGCCGTCCGATCCCGCGCGCAGCCCGTCGGCGATTCCGATTCGCGGCATCAATTCGGATTTGCCCGTCAAGTTCGCGCCGAACGGCGGCGCGGTGCCGGGCGACCGCATTGTCGGGATCGTATCCCCGGGCGAGGGCATCACGATCTATCCGATCCAGTCGCCGGCGCTGAAGGATTTCGAGGAGGAGCCGGAACGCTGGCTCGACGTGCGCTGGGACGTCGACGATTCGACGCCGCAGCGCTTTCCGGCGCGGATCCTGGTCGACAACGTCAACGAGCCCGGCAGCCTCGCCCAGGTCGCCACCGTGATCGCCGAGCACGACGGAAATATCGACAATATCAGCATGTCCCGCCGCTCGCCCGACTTCACCGAGCTCACCATCGATCTTGAGGTCTATGACCTGAAGCATCTCAGCGCTATCATAGCCCAGTTGCGCGCCAAGGCCGTCGTCGCACGGGTGGAGCGCGTGAACGGGTAGGCCGGAACGCGCAGCCGGTCCCTCATGGTGAGGACGCTCTTGCGCCGCCTCCAGCCATCAGGTCACAATGCACTGCTCATGCTTTGAGGCGCGGCCAATACCCGCTCCTCCCGAGTGAACGCAAATGCGTTCATCCGGGGATGAGGAAGATCCAGACCTGAATTCCGCGAGTTTTCCATGCCCCATTCTCCGCTGCGTCTCGGAGTCAACGTCGATCACGTCGCAACCCTCCGCAACGCGCGAGCCGGGCGCAATCCCGATCCGGTGCGCGCCGCGCTGGTGGCGATCGAAGCAGGCGCCGACGGCATTACCGCGCACTTGCGCGAGGACCGCCGCCACATCCGCGATGAGGATATGGCGCGGCTGAAGGCCGAAATCTCGAAGCCGTTGAACTTCGAGATGGCGGCGACCGAGGACATGCTGCGCATCGCGCTGGCGACCAAACCCCACGCGGTCTGCCTGGTACCGGAGCGCCGGGAGGAACTGACGACCGAGGGCGGTCTCGACGCGGCCGGACAGCACCGCGCGCTTGCGCCGTTCATCAGCCGGTTGAACGATGCCGGCGTCCGGGTGTCGTTGTTTATCGCCGCCGACCCGCGGCAAATCGAGATGGCTGCCAAGCTGCGCGCGCCGGTCATCGAAATCCATACCGGCGCCTGGTGCGACGCCGTGGTCGACGGAGAAGCGCGCAAGGCCGAATCGGAATGGCAGCGCATCGTCGCAGGGGCGGCGCTGGCGCGCTCGGCCGGCCTCGAGGTTCACGCCGGCCACGGTCTTGATTATGCGACCGCGGAAAAGATCGCGTCATTGCCGGAGATCGCCGAGCTGAATATCGGCTACTACATGATCGGGGAGGCCTTGTTCGTGGGCCTTGGCGAGACGGTTCGCGCGATGCGGGCCGCGATGGATCGCGGCCGCAAGGGCTCCGGCAGTTCCGGGCTTGCCGGCGAGAAACAGGCGAGCAGGGCATGATCATCGGCATCGGCTCCGACCTGATCGACATTCGCCGCGTCGCCAAGGTCATTGAGCGCCACGGCGACCGCTTTCTCGATCGCATTTTCACCGATGCCGAACGTGCCAAAGCCGGTCGCCGCGCCAAAAGCGAGAAGATGGTGGTGGCGACCTACGCCAAGCGGTTTGCCGCCAAGGAGGCCTGTTCCAAGGCGCTTGGCACGGGTATCCGGCGCGGCGTCTGGTGGCGGGATATGGGGGTGGTGAACCTGCCGGGCGGCCGCCCGACCATGCAACTGACCGGCGGGGCCCTGGCGCGGCTGGAAGCGCTGACGCCCCCGGGCTATGAGACGAGGATCGACCTCAGCATTACCGACGACTGGCCCCTGGCGCAGGCTTTCGTCATAATTTCGGCGGTCGCCGCCGGAAAACCATGAGCGGCCGGGCCGGCCGGCCTCCGGCCTGTCCGGCAAAACTAAAATGTCATGTTTCTCAATGTCTTATAAAGTTTTGATGGGACCGTTGATTGCGCGGCCGCGAACAACGGTCTAAAACGCCGCAGGGTACATCGAAGCAGGGCGAATTCGGGCATGCGCCGGAATTCGCTCGCAACATCAGAAGCAGGACGATTTTCTTGACGCGGAGCGAACGACGATTCGCGTGAGGAAAATGGTCTGCCGCCGCGCGGGGAACCGCGCCTGGGAAGTGGGAAAGCGATGAGCGTGACATCCGGCACAAAATCCGAAAGCGGCATGGGTGAAACCATCCGCGTCGTCATCCATGCGCTGTTGATCGCTCTGGTGATCCGCACCTTTCTGTTCCAGCCCTTCAACATTCCTTCGGGGTCGATGAAGGCGACGCTTCTGGTCGGCGACTATCTGTTCGTCTCGAAATATTCCTATGGCTACAGCCATTATTCCTTTCCGTTGTCGCCGCCGTTGTTTTCGGGCCGCATCTTCGGCTCCGAGCCGGCGCGGGGCGATGTCGTGGTGTTTCGCCTGCCGAAGGACGACTCCACCGACTACATCAAGCGCGTGATCGGGTTGCCCGGCGATCGCATCCAGATGAAGGAAGGGCTGCTCTATATCAACGAGAAGCCGGTGGTGCGCGAGCGCCTGAGCGATTTCGTCGGCGAGGACCCTTGCGGGTCCGACGCCACCGCGCGCGTGAAACGCTGGAAGGAGACATTGCCGAACGGCGTCAGCTATGAATCTCTGGATTGCGTCGACAACGGCTTCTACGACAATACCATTGTCTACACCGTGCCGCCGGGCCACTTCTTCATGATGGGCGACAACCGCGACAACTCGACCGACAGCCGGGTGTTGTCGGCGGTGGGTTACGTGCCGTTCGAGAATCTCGTCGGCCGGGCCCAGATGATTTTCTTCTCGATTGCCGAGGGCGAACACGCCTGGATGTTCTGGCGCTGGCCCACCGCGGTGCGTTGGAATCGCATATTCTCAATTGTGCGATGAACGACGACGCGCCTGATCTCCAGACCTCATCGTCGTCAGGCGAAGCAAGCCTTCAGCCTGACGCCGGACGCGAACCCGCGACCGCGAAGAAAAAGCGCTCCAGGATCAGCCCCAAGGTTGCTTCTGCGGCGCTCGAAGCGCGCATCGGGCATAAATTTGCCGATTCCAGCCTGCTCGCCACCGCATTCACGCATGTTTCCGCGCTGAAATCCTCGCGCAAGCGCGGCGACAGCTACCAGCGTCTCGAATTCCTCGGCGATCACGTTCTGGGACTGATCGTGTCCGACATGCTGTATCGCGCTTTTCCCAATGCCGACGAAGGCGAGCTGTCGAAGCGGCTTGCCGATCTCGTGCGCAAGGAGAGCTGCGCGGATGTGGCGAAGTCGCTCGGGCTTGTCGACGACATCAAGCTCGGCGCGGTCGGGGCGGGCGCGGGAGCCCGCCTGCGCAAATCCGTGCTCGGCGACATCTGCGAGGCGGTGATCGGTGCGGTGTTTCTCGACGGCGGCTACGCTGCCGCTGCGCAGTTCGTCGAACGCAACTGGACCGAGCGGATGCGCAAGCCGCGGCGGCCGCTGCGCGATCCCAAGACGGTGCTGCAGGAATGGGCCCAGGGCAAGGGTCTGCCGACACCGGTCTATCGCGAGATCGAGCGCACCGGACCGCATCACGATCCGCAGTTTCGAGTTGCCGTGGAGTTGCCGGGGCTGGAGCCGGCCGAAGGCGTCGGCGGCAGCAAGCGCGCTGCCGAGAAGGTCGCCGCCTCCGTGATGATCGCGCGTGAAGGCGTAGGCGGCGGCAGCAATGACGGATAAAATCCCGGGCGAAGCGACGCCGCCCGCCACGCGTTGCGGCTTTGTCGCGCTGATCGGCGCCCCCAATGTCGGCAAGTCCACGCTGGTCAACGCGCTGGTCGGCTCCAAGGTCACGATCGTCTCGCGCAAGGTGCAGACCACCCGCGCCCTGATCCGCGGCATTGTGATCGAGAACAACGCGCAGATCATCCTGGTCGACACGCCCGGAATCTTCCTGCCGAAGCGAAGGCTCGACCGTGCCATGGTGTCGACCGCGTGGAGCGGCGCGCACGACGCCGATCTGGTCTGCGTGCTGCTCGACGCGCGTGAAGGCATCGACGAGGAAGCGGACGCGATTCTCACCAAACTGGCGACCGTGCGTCACCCCAAAATCCTGGTGCTGAACAAGATCGATCTGGTGCCGCGCGAAAAACTGCTGGCGCTGGCCAAGGCCGCCAACGACCGTCTGGGTTTCGAGAAAACCTTCATGGTGTCGGCGCTGTCGGGCGACGGCGTCGACGATTTGCGCCGCACGCTGGCCGAGATGGTGCCGCCGGGGCCGTTTCACTATCCGGAAGATCAGATGTCGGACGCTCCGATGCGGCATCTGGCCGCCGAGATCACCCGGGAAAAGATCTTCCGCCAGTTGCACCAGGAATTGCCCTATCAGTCCACGGTCGAAACCGACAGTTGGACCGAGCGCAAGGACAAATCCATCCGCATCGAGCAGACAATTTTTGTCGAGCGCGAAAGCCAGCGCAAGATCGTGCTTGGCAAGGGCGGCGCCACCATCAAGTCGATCGGCGCGGATTCCCGCAAGGAGATCGCCGAGATTGTCGGTGTCCCCGTGCATTTGTTCCTGTTCGTGAAAGTGCGCGAAAACTGGGGCGACGACCCCGACCGCTACCGGGAAATGGGACTGGATTTCCCCAAGGAATAATCCAGCAATAATAAGGAATGGCCGGGCGCCAACGATGAACATCCCGCGAAACGTGTTGTGGTTCGAAGTGTTGCTCTACACCTCGCTCGTGCTCGACGCGCTGTCGATCGCCTTTGAGGACCGGACGCCGAGCGGTGACAGGACGGAATCGGTGATCATGGTGGCGAACGTGCTGGCGGCGTGCCTGATCCTGTCGCTGTTCTATTTCGTCCGGCTTGCCGCGCAGCGGCGAAAGAACTGGCCGCGCTGGGTGCTGATCGCCGCGCTGGTGCTTTCGGTGATCTCGCTGGTCGATATGGTGGGCGACAACGGCCTGCAGGCTGATGGGGCCGTCGAGGTCGTGTCCTGCGCGCTGACGGCGGCCGGACTATATTTCTCCTTCACCGGCGACGCCCAGGGCTGGTTCAACGCGTAGCAATGCGGCCGTTGGCATTGCCGCCGATGGGGTGCGTCGATTGGCAGGCCTGGGCTCAGGCGCGCGCGTCAATGCTCGGCAGTAGCGGAAATCCGGCCCGGCTCGGATTTCGAGACCGGCGCGGAGCGCGAGCCATCAACGGCTATCTCGGCTACCAGGTCCGCCACGCTGCCGAAATTGCCGACGATTGTCGTGATATCGATCGTTCCCGGCGTGACAGCATCACTTTCATTGCCCAAAAGCGCGATAATGATCCTGCCACCTTTCGTTTTCTTGCTCAATCTGCGGACGGTATACTGAATCATCGCGTCCGACGGCTTGCCGATGTAGCAGATGCAGAATGCAGCCGCCTGCGACAGGTCGAGCGAGAAAAATCTCGACATCGACAATGCGTCAGCGCTCTCGGCCACGGCACCGATTCCCCGGCGGTTCAGGATCTGGGCGAGAACGAGGCTGGCGGCTTCATCGAGTTTGCCGGAGCCGGGGATACATAGCACCGCACCGGGTCGCTGCCATCGTTCCAGCAAAGGGGCTGCCAGCCCGATATCGGCGACGGGCTCCAATCGCGCGAGATCGGAACGTGTATCGGCAGCGTCCGCTTCGGTCGGCAGCCGGTCTTCATGCGTCTGGAGATCATCTGCCACCTCGGTCACGGTGGCGAGAATGCGCTCGACCCGGTCGCGGTCCAGCCGGCCCAGGCGCGAATCCGCTTCGGCAAGGCGCAGTCCTTCCAGCATGATCGCATCATAGTAATCTTCCAGTGACGCACCGGCGAGGAAAGTCTGCGCTTGCTGCGAGGCCTCGATCGGATCGCCTGCCAGCATGCGTTGGTAAACCAGTTGCGACGGTGTCAATGCCGGCTCGTTGCCAAGCAGGACGTCAAGAAACTGCAGACGGTCGACGTGGCGGCCGACGACGACCAGACACACGGTGAGCGGAGTCGCGAGCACCAGCCCGATCGGGCCCCAAAGCCAGGTCCAGAACGAGGCGGAGATGACGATCGCGACCGGAGAGAGGCCCGAGCTTCGGCCATATACCAGCGGTTCCACCACCTGTCCGGCGACGAGTTGCAACGTGCCGAACAGCGCCGCCGTCATCAGCAGCATGCCCCATCCGGAACCGACCGCGGCAGCCAGGATCAGCGGAAAAACCGCGGAAATCGGCGAGCCAACGTAGGGTACGAACCGCAGGATCATGGCAATCAGTCCCCAAAGCGGCGCACTGGGCACGCCGATCAGTTGCAGGCCGATACCAACGATCAAGCCGAAAGAGGCGTTGACGATGATCTGATTGAGAAACAACCGGCTGAGTCGTTGTCCGGCGTCATCGAGCGCAGCGGTGGTGCGTTGCATATCATGCGAACCGGCCAGGCGAATGAAACGGTTTCGCAGATCCTGCCGCTGCAACAGGATGAAAATCACGAAGATCACGACGATGCCGGTCGTGGTCAGAGGCTGGATCAACGGCTGAATAATGGCTACCAACGTCGTCAGGGTGCCCGGATCCGGCGGCCTGATTTCTACCGGGATTGGCTTGTCCAGCGGCTGTCTTCGCAGCCCGTCGACGACCGGCTGCCCTCGCGCCGGACTCTGAAGTTCGGCATCCAGTTCCTTGAGAACCTTTGAGGCGCGCTCGAGTGTTCCCGAGCCGCCGGCCGCGACGCCGCGCAGGCCCTGGATTTTTTCACGCAGGGTCTGCTGATATCCGGGAAGTTCCTCGGCCAGCCGATTGGCTTGCGAGACCATCAGGCCGCCAAGGCTGAAGATGATCGAAAATCCCACAAACACCGCGACTATCACCGACAGCGTGCGGGGTATCCGCCAGGATTGCAGCCGGATGACAAAGGGGCCGAGAACGAAACTGAACAGGACCGCGAGCGCGACCGGAACGAGTACTTCGCGCGCGAAATACAGCGCGGTCACGATCAACCCGGCCACGGCCAGATTGATCAGCGCGTTGCTGCGCGGCGGCTGCAGTTTGATCGGGGATGCCGTGTCTGCCAATTTCGTTCGATCTGCAGGAGTCGATTGAGAACCCCCGCATTCAGGCCGCAGCCGAGGGTAAGACGGGTCACAACCGTCGAAAGGATCAATCGTTCCTTTGACGATGGCCTGGCCCAGGGCGCAGGCATCCTCACGCGGTTGCGATAGGTTGAGAGGGTCATGATGCAGGCGCGCGAAACCCTACGATCGGTGACGCATTCGCGCGACCCGGTGGTTTTGCCCATCCGACGTGATACGCTCCCGGCCATGGAATGGACCGACGAAGGCATCGTGCTGGGGGTGCGGCGGCATGGCGAATCCTCAGCCATCGTCGAACTCCTGACGCGCGGCCACGGCCGTCACCTCGGCCTGGTGCGCGGCGGCGCGGGCAAGCGGATGCGGCCGCTGCTGCAGCCGGGCAACAGCGTCACCGGGGTCTGGCGGGCGCGGCTCGACGAGCATCTCGGCTATTACCAGATCGAGGGAACCCGGCTGCGCGCGGCGACCGTGCTGGCATCGTCGCACGCGGTCTACGGCGTGACGCATCTGGCCTCGCTGGCGCGGCTGTTGCCGGAGCGCGATCCGCACCAGGATATCTATGAAATGCTGGAGCGCACCCTGGACGATTTCGACGACATCGGCGAAGCCGCCGTTCATCTCATCAAATTTGAACTGGCGATGCTGGCCGAACTCGGCTTCGGGCTCGATCTGGAAAACTGCGCCGCCACCGGCGCCACCACGGAGCTGATCTATGTTTCGCCGAAATCCGGCGGCGCGGTGTCGCGGGCTGCCGGCGATCCCTGGCGCGACCGCCTGTTACGGCTGCCGCCGTTCCTGCGCCAGGGCCAGGGCGGCGCCAACGGCTGGTCGGACCAGGATCTGCAGGATGGCTTCCAGCTCACGGGATTGTTCCTGATGCGCCACGTGCTGGAGCCGCGCGGGCAGGGGCATTCCGACGCCCGCGACGGGTTCATCAATGCGGTGACCAGGCATCTGGCCGGAGTGAATTCCGTTTCGTGAGCAGCCAGGATGAGTCGTCCCGACGCAAGCGGGGCCTCCTTCCGTGACGCATATTTGGCGCCGTGGCCTCGGTCGCTTTTTCCTCGCAAACACTTCTGGTTATGGTTCCTGCTTGCGCAGGGACAACGGCGAGAGGAGATGAATTGCACTGATTCGCGCCTTGCCCGATTCGCCGACAGCGTTTAACCCGTCCCCATGGGAAAAAGACTGATTCCACCGGAAGAACCGGCCGAAATTCACGAGGTCATGCTGCGCGACGCGCTGGAAGAGCGCTATCTCGCCTATGCGCTCTCGACCATCATGCACCGCGCGCTGCCGGACGCCCGCGACGGGCTGAAGCCGGTGCACCGGCGCATCCTCTACGGCATGCGGCTGTTGCGGCTCGACCCCGGCACCCCGTTCAAGAAATCCGCCAAGATCGTCGGCGACGTGATGGGCTCGTTCCATCCGCATGGCGACCAGTCGATCTACGACGCGCTGGTGCGCCTCGCCCAGGATTTCTCCTCGCGCTATCCGCTGGTCGACGGCCAGGGCAATTTCGGCAACATCGACGGCGATAATCCGGCCGCCTACCGCTACACCGAAGCGCGCATGACCGAGGTCGCGCGGCTGCTGCTTGAAGGCATCGATGAGGACGGCGTCGAGTTCCGCGCCAATTACGACGGCCAGTCGAAAGAGCCGATCGTGCTGCCCGGCGGATTTCCGAACCTGCTCGCCAATGGCGCACAGGGCATCGCGGTCGGCATGGCGACCTCGATCCCGCCGCACAACGCCGCCGAGCTCTGCGACGCCGCGCTGCATCTGATCGACAAGCCCGACGCCAAGTCGAAGACGCTGCTGAAATGGGTGAAGGGTCCGGATTTCCCGACCGGCGGCATCATCGTCGACTCCAAGGAGAGCATCGCCGAGGCCTATATGACCGGGCGCGGCTCGTTCCGCACCCGCGCCAAATGGAGCACGGAGGAGGGCGCCCGCGGCAGCTGGGTCGTCGTCATCACCGAAATCCCGTGGCTGGTGCAGAAATCCCGGCTGGTGGAAAAGATCGCCGAACTGCTCAACGAGAAAAAGCTGCCGCTGGTCGGCGACGTCCGGGATGAATCGGCCGAGGACATCCGCCTTGTGATCGAGCCGAAGTCGCGCGCGGTCGATCCGGAACTGCTGATGGAATCGCTGTTCCGACTGACCGAGTTGGAAAGCCGGATTCCCCTGAACCTTAACGTGCTGGTGAAGGGCCGCATCCCCAAGGTGCTCGGCCTCGCCGAATGCCTGAGAGAGTGGCTCGACCATCTGCGCGACGTGCTGCTGCGCCGCTCCAACTATCGCAAGGAGCAGATCGAGCACCGGCTCGAGGTGCTCGGCGGCTATCTGATCGCCTATCTCAACATCGACAAGGTGATCAAGATCATCCGCACCGAGGATGAGCCGAAGCCGGCCTTGATCAAGGCGTTCAAGCTGACGGAAATCCAGGCCGACGCCATCCTCAACATGCGCCTGCGCTCCCTGCGCAAGCTCGAGGAATTCGAAATCCGCACCGAGGACAAGAATCTTCGGGCCGAATTGAAAGGCATCAAGGCCACCCTTGCCTCCGAGCCGGAGCAATGGTCGAAGGTCGGCGAGCAGGTGCGGAAAGTACGCGACCTGTTCGGGCCCAAGACGCCGCTCGGCAAGCGCCGTACCCAGTTCGCTGACGCGCCGGAGCACGATCTCGCCGCGATCGAGGAAGCCTTCGTCGAGCGCGAGCCGGTTACGGTGGTGATTTCCGAAAAGGGCTGGGCGCGCACGCTGAAGGGCCACGTCGCCGATCTCTCGGCTCTTGCCTTCAAGACCGACGACAAGCTCGACCATGCGTTCTTTGCCGAGAGCACCTCGAAACTGCTGTTGTTCGCCACCAACGGCCGCTTCTATTCGCTCGACGTCGCGAAGCTTCCGGGCGGGCGCGGCCACGGCGAGCCGATCCGGATGTTCATCGACATGGAGCAGGACGCCGCGATCGTGTCGCTGTTCGTCAACAAGGGCGGACGAAAATTCCTGATCGCAAGCCATGAGGGCCAGGGCTTCATCGTCAATGAGGACGATTGCGTCGGCAACACCCGCAAGGGCAAGCAGATCCTGAACGTCGAGATGCCGAACGAGGCCTGCGCGATCTCCACTGTAGCCGGCGACAGCGTCGCCGTGATCGGCACCAACCACAAGATGGTGATCTTCCCGCTCGATCAGGTGCCGGAGATGGCGCGCGGCCGCGGCGTGCGCCTGCAGAAGTACACCAGTGCGGCGCTGTCGGATGTCGTCACCTTCGATTCCAAGAGCGGCCTGAGCTGGAAGGATTCAGCCGGGCGCGAACAGAGCCTGAGCTGGAAGGAACTGGCCGATTGGCGCGGCAACCGCGCCGATGCCGGCCGGCTGGCGCATGGCCTGCCGAAATCGAACAAGTTCGGACGGGGCGTGGAGTAGAGCAGGGTTCCCGGTCGTCCCGGCATAGGCCGGCCGGCTCGGTACAGAGGCTGCTATCGTTCGTGGGTTTCGCCGGTCGCATCGCGGCACCAGCGATAGAAGGCATCGTACAGCGTGATGCCGGCCTCGAGCTGTTCGAGATCGTTGTCATACATCCGCGACAGGCCGAGCGATGCCGCGAGCAGTCCCGGCGCTTCCGGACAGAGCTCGAGCCGCCCGGTATCGGCGGCGCGCACCATGGTTGCCAGCCGCAACAGCGGCGGCGTCGCGAGCGCGAACTCGTCGACCATCACGTCGAATGTGCAGCGCTCGCCGCGATGGCTCCAGAACGTCTTTTCGATGTCGAAGGCCGCCGCATTGAACCGCTCGCCGACCGCGACCACTTCCGGCGGCGCGACGTACAGGAACACCGCGTTCGGATCGACGAAGCGCCGGATCAACCAGGGACAGGCGATGCGGTCGACCTTTGGCCGCGCACGGGTCACCCAGACGGTGCGGCCCCGCGCGTCGCGCGCCGGCAATTTCGATACGGGCACCAGCGGAAGCTTCGCGGCCTTCCAGCCCTCGAAGCCGCCCTCGAGCACCTC